>JAEUUM010000067.1 GCA_016787375.1 Saprospiraceae bacterium | reverse complement strand
AAACAGACTGGAATTAATCGCTGACCGATTTTCAAAAATTGGTTCTAAACCAACACTTCAACGAGTTAACATAATCGAAGAACTCCAAAAAAATAAAGTTTACATGCAAAAACGCGCATCAAGAAAACTTGTTTTTGAATTCCCTTCTATTGATGAAAAGCCAATATTCGTTGATATTAATACACACTTATTTGATTGGGTAATTGAAAATCTAATTCGAAATGCCTTAGATGCCATGGATGGAAATGGTAGGATTAACTGCACTGTTAGCCAAACTGAAAACTATATCAATATTGATTTGACAGACTCCGGAAAAGGAATTCCAAATTCGAAATGGAAAACAGTTTTTCAGCCTGGTTATACAACCAAAAAACGTGGATGGGGTTTGGGACTGTCCCTTGCAAAGCGAATAATTGAGTCCTATCATGATGGAAAGATTTTTGTAAAACATTCATCTGCTGAGAAAGGAACGACTTTTACCATACAACTGCCCAAGAATAAAAAATTGCAGGAGACAAACGGCTAACTAAAAACAATAAATGTGTAACTTTGCATTCCCTATTACTAAAATCTAATTATAAACCTACACCTTAATTTAAACAGGTGTTAAATTCAAGTTATGACTGACCAAGGAATTAAAAACCCGTCATTCCGATTAACCGAGATAGGTATTCACAAATACTCAAAAGCTTACTGGAATCTCACCCCTGAGGAATTAACCGAACATAGTATCAAAAAAGATATGGGCCAATTGTCTGATTCGGGTGCATTGGTAATCAAAACAGGAGCTTACACCGGTAGGTCCCCTAAAGACAAATTTACAATCAAAGATCATACGACAGCAAAAGAAGTTCATTGGAATAACTTTAATCTTCCAATGGATCAGGAGCATTTTGATAAACTTTACACTAGGGTTACAAAATATTTTGAAGGTAAGGAAATTTATATCAGGGATGGTTTTGCTTGTGCGGACCCAACTTACAGAACGAATATCAGAATAGTATCAGAATACCCCTGGTCAAATCAGTTTGCTTACAATATGTTTCTCCGCCCCGAGATTTCAGAACTATCATCATTCAACCATGATTGGTTAATACTTTGTGCACCGGGTTGTTTGGCAGATCCAGCAACTGACGGCACTCGTCAGCAGAACTTTTCAGTAATTAATTTTACTAAAAAAATCATATTGATTGGTGGTTCAGGATATACAGGTGAAATAAAGAAAGGAATTTTTACCGTTTTGAATTTTGAATTGCCTGTTTATCATGGTGTGTTGCCTATGCATTGTAGTGCAAATATTGGAGATGGAGGAGACACTGCCGTATTTTTTGGCCTTTCCGGTACCGGTAAGACAACGCTTTCTGCTGATCCAAACAGAAAATTAATCGGTGACGATGAACATGGTTGGTCAAATGAGGGAATTTTTAATTTTGAAGGTGGTTGTTACGCAAAATGTATAGACCTTTCTGAAGAAAAAGAACCTGATATCTTTAATGCTATCAAACACCGGGCAATTTTAGAAAATATCCAGTTTAAAGAAAATTCAAGAGAACCGGACTATGCCGATTCTTCAATAACCGAAAACACAAGGGTCTCATATCCAATAAATCACATTAGAAACATTGCAGTACCATCGGTTGGCGGACATCCAACCAATATTTTCTTCTTAACATGCGATGCTTTTGGCGTATTGCCTCCTATTTCTAAACTAACTCCCGGCCAGGCAATGTACCATTTTATATCAGGGTATACTGCAAAAGTAGCCGGTACTGAAGAAGGCGTAACTGAGCCAACCAAAACTTTTTCTGCTTGTTTTGGTGCTCCATTTTTACCTCTTCATCCAACTCGTTATGCTGATATGTTGGGTAAAAAAATGAGGGACCATAATGTTAAAATTTGGCTGGTGAACACCGGTTGGTCGGGTGGAGAATATGGAGTTGGGCAAAGAATGTCTCTAAAATATACCAGAGCAATGATTACAGCAGCTCTCAACGGACAGTTGGACGACATAGAATTTCATACCCAAGATGTGTTTGGACTGAACTATCCTGCAAGTTGCCCCGGCGTACCGAACGATGTTTTAAATCCAGTAAATACTTGGGACAATAAAGACAATTACTACTCAAAGGCAAATATGTTGGCCAAATCATTTATTGATAATTTTGAAAAATTTCAAGACTTGGCCTCAGATGAAATTTTAGCTGCAGCTCCAATAGTTGCTTCTTTCGCTTAGGCATAAATCTTCTAAAATAAATAAACAGATGCGTTTTATACCCGAAGAATCCATAGACAAGTCAATCGCTTATCTCGAAGAAGACGAGTCAAACTATGATCAAGCATTACTTACATTTACACAATCACAACCGGGTATAACCAATTATCTTTTGAGTGAAGATTTTGAATCACTAACTGAATACGAAAAAGAATTGATGTTGTATATGTGCATCATCATTTATCAGGCTCTTAAATCTGTATACCCTGAATTACCACAACTGAGTGCCGATGAAATTGAAAATGCTGAAGAGGTAAATTGGGGTAAGCTTGAAAACGTAACTGCTAAAAAATTCAAAGACCGTTTGGATGTCTTCTTTCATGAAACGCCTCAGGAGGATTTATTGGCTTTTCTTGAGGATGTATTAATTGAAGAAGAAGAAGATATAACCAAAGAAGGTCGAGAACCGATTTTTGTTGCTTTGAAAAGTGTTATTGATGTTTTTCAAGAATCATTGATGGAAAAATAAAAAATGCGAGTCAAAATTTTGACTCGCATTTTTTAAGCTGAAATTAGGTGTTGAAATCTATTGTTTGAAGAATTTTCTGGTCAAAGATTCAAAACCATTTGAAATTGTCAGGATATAAATGCCTTGGGGTAATTTACCTAAGTCTAATTCATTTGATGAGCTGCCTGAATTCAACCAACTTTCAATGTTTGTTTGTATAACACCGTTTAAATCCATTATTTGAAAGGTATATTCTGCAGATTTTTCTACATTGAGCCCTGCAATCAATCTGGAATTTCCCGTAACTAAACTTTGAATTGAAAAACTTGGAGCAATATTCTCGTTGGTTGCAGTTGATTCCTCCAATGTTAATATAGCTGGAGCAGCTTTGTCACCGGAACTACCGTTTGCCCCGTTACAAGCATTTCCACAAAAATAAAATTTTACCATTCCGGTATTCTTTGCCGGTGCTGTCCACATAACGTCCCATGTACCTGAACCCTTTGGCGTTTTGTGTTCGATCAAATCTCTGCCTCCAACTTTAATGGTTTGAACTGTACTTGGTATAGTGAAAGTTCCGGCATTCGTGTTGGTATTATTGAGTGCTACTCCTTGAAAACCAAAAAGTGTTGCGGCTGAACCCCCATTAAGTCCTGCACCCGTTACACCAATCTTTAAAGAATAGGTTTGACCACTTTTATATTTTGTAACTTGATTATTGTTGGCATCTGTTAGCGTAAGTGTGGTTTTTGCATCGTAAGCTCCACCTATATGACAGTTTCCACATGTTCCATCAGCGACTGGTGACCCTGTTCTTTCTTTTCCCTGAATTTTACCAGGACCTAAGGCATGACCCATCCATAATTGAGATGCGAGCACCACAAAAAACAATACATAAGTGAGTCTTTTTTTCATAAGCGTCATAATTTTGATTGGTATTGACATAAAGGTACATTTGCTAACGTTTTTATTGATCATTTTGTTTAAATAAAAAACTACCATTCCAGTAATTTCGGAATGGTAGTTTTAAGTATTTGTGACGCTATCTTAAAAACTATTTTTTAAAAAATTTCAGTGTTTGGACTTTGTCTTTATCATCAATTGTAATGAAATAAATGCCTGAAGACAAGTTCGCAATATTTATTGTATTGTTAAATGACTCATTATCAACAAATACCTTTTGTGAACGAACAGGGATTCCATTAATATCCAATATGGACAAAGTATGCGAGCCATTATTGAAATTGCTTCCTGACGTCATCATTTCAACCGAAGATATATTTTTGATAGAAAAAGTTGCCGTTCCTGTCTGGTTTTCCTGAGTTGCAGTAGTCTTTTCTAATTTAAGGCTTGTTGTTGAAGACTGATCTCCACTTTCCTTTCCGTTTTTGTTAGTTGCCAAGCCACAAGCGTAAAATGTGACGGGACTGGTGCTGTTTGGCGCCTTCCAGTTAAATGACCAACTTCCAACATCAAATGGTGCTTTTTGCTCAACTACAAATCTGGTTCCTACTTGTACTATTTGAGTATTAGTTGGTACATTCGAGAATGTACCGGCATTTGCATTACTTGAATTTAATGCGATGATCTGAAATGCATATTGCTTTGAACCTGTTCCGGTAACACCAACCTTGACTGTGTAAGTGCTGTCGGAATGATAATTCGTTACAGGCTGATTTGATGCATCCAGGACTTGTATGGTAGTGACCGGACTAAAACTGCCTCCTGAGTGACAACCCGAGGATCCGCATGTTCCATTTGCTACCGGTGAGCCAGTTCTGTCTCCAAGTCCTTTTTTAGCTGCTCCACCGGGCTCTAGGGCCATAAATGAAAATGCTCCTAAAAACAGGATAAATAAAAGTCCGTTTTTTTTCATAAGTCGTTTTAATTTAAATTAATCAATACCCCATTGAGGGTTTTTTCCTTTCACACCCCGAAAGTATGAATATATTTTTTCAAAATCACTTTTTTCATTTTCAGTAGTAAGAAAGGTTTCTGAGAACACGACTTCTTTTCTTTGCCAATCAAACTTGCACAACATTAAAGGAATTCCGGCAGTTTTTGCAATGTAATAAAAGCCGGTTTTCATCTTTTCCACTTTTTTACGTGTGCCTTCCGGTGAAATAACTACAGAAAACTCTTCTTTCTCATTAAAAATCTTTACCACTGAATCAACAAAATTGGTACTTCTTCTTCTATCTACAGGGTATCCGCCAAGCCACCTAAAAATAAACCCATAAGGAAACTTAAACAGTGTATGTTTCCCTATAAAAACAACTTTTGCTTGACGCGCTGACCTCACCAACAATCCCAAAGGGAAATCCCAATTAGAAGTATGAGGTCCTACAGCTATTACATACTTTTTATCTTTCGGAGGAAAAACACCAACAATGCTCCAACCTAAGAGTTTTAATATCCAAGCAGATATCTTATGCATGTTTTTTATTCAAAATAATGGCATTTTCACCATTTTATGAAATAAAACATAAAAAATATACCATATCTTTCACATACACGTAATAATATATTTGAATGTTGTCTGTATTTTTACTTTTTAAGTTGTTTTGCCCAAATGCCCATTAGATCAAAAATCGTTTTGTTTTTTTGTTTTCTGAATGCTCTCAATATTTGGGCACAGCAATCAAATGACAAAACCGAGTTCTTACCGAATGGCGGCTTTTTTTCCGATAGTGTCTCAGTTGAGCTGCTCCAAAATGGTGCTACCATTTATTATACTCTTGATGGTTCTACTCCTTCCAAAAAGACCTTACGATATAACGGCCCAATCAAAATTACCCAAACAACTGTAATACGGACTCTATCTTATATTGGTGCCAAAAGAATGGATATCAATGCACAAACTTATTTTATAAATGAACCCGACACAAAACTAATGGTAATATCCATTGCAATTCCTCCGGGTATTTTATTTAATAAAAATTATGGGTTGTTTATGACCGGTAATAAGGTTGATAGTTCAAATTGGAAATTACCGGATGCCAACTTCTGGAAAAAAACTGAAGCTCTTTGCAATACAGAATTCTATGAGTCTGACGGAACGTTGGTGATGAATCAGTTATCAGGATTTCGAATCTTTGGAGGAATGAGCAGAATTTTTGCTCAAAAGTCTATAGCGTTGACTGCTCGTGCTAAATACGGTAATAAAAAGTTCGATTTTCCGGTATTTGGCAAAAAATCTCCTAAAAAATTCAAGTTCCTTGTGCTTCGAAACAGTGGCAGCGATTGGGGCAAAAGTCATTTCCGGGATGGTCTAATGACTTCTCTCGTCTCAAAATGGGATATTGATATACAAGCCTATCGCCCGGCTCACGTTTATATTAACGGCAAATACTGGGGCATTTATAACATTCGGGAAAAAATAAATCGATACTATTTGTCTTCGCATCATGGCCTCAATAAGGATTCGATCAATTTGATGGAACATAAAATGAATCTAAAATTTGGTAGTTCTCTCTCCTATTTCAAAATGCTCCGTTTTATACAAGCCTCTGATTTTAGATACAACAAAAATCTGAGAGCTCTTGAAAGCATGATGGATGTGGATAATTTTATGAACTATCAAATTGCCGAAATTTATTGTGACAATCAGGATGCCGGTGGCAACATAAAATACTGGAAGCCAAAACGGAAAAATGGGAAATGGCGCTGGATATTATTTGATACTGACTTTGGCTTTGGTTTACACAATCCTGATGCATATCGGATGAACACTTTAGCCATTCATACTGACCCTTTTAGTAAATCATGGCCAAATCCACCATGGAGCACGTTGATTCTCAGAAAGCTTTTGGATAATGCAGGTTTCCGACAAAAATTTATTACCAGGTTCTGTGATCATTTAAATGACAGTTTTTCTCCAGCTAAGGTCAATAAACAAATAAATAAGTTCTATCAGGTCTTGTTGCCTGAGATACCCCGTCATCTTAATCGATGGCATCTCAGTTATTCTGTTTGGAAAGAGCAAGTCCAAATTATGCAATTATTTGCCCAGGAAAGGCCCCTCTTTATGCGGATATTTTTAAGAGATATGTTTAATCCTGGAAAAGAGAGTTTGTTGCACATTAATCAAAACCAAGGTGGTCACATCCTTGTTAATAGTACAATTGACATAGACAGCACAGAGTTCGACGGCATTTATTTCTCATCATTGCCAATCAAACTAGAAGCTCAGGCGGGTTTTGGCTACTTGTTTGATCATTGGGAAGGACCCGGGCTATACACCAAATCAAATATTATCAACATCAATCTATCTGAGCCGGTTAACAATTACCGTGCTGTTTACAAGCCTTTTAAAAACGAACTTGCTGATAAAGTAGTTATTAATGAGGTTAGCAATGCAATTGCCGAATCAGGAGATTGGATTGAATTGTATAATTCCTCAACCCAAACCATAAACCTGGAGGGGTGGATATTAAAAGATTCAAAAAATGAATTTGTCTTACCCAAATACTTATTAGCATCTGGTGATTACGTTGTAATTTGTCAAAATCTATTAAAATTTAAACGAAGCCATAAAAAAATCTCAAACGTCATTGGTTCCTTCAATTTTGGCCTGAGCAAAACCAAAGAATCTATCCAACTTTTTAGCTCAGATAAATCGATCGTTGATAAGATATATTATGAACTTACTCCGGGTGACAGCGTTTCAGTTATGTCCCTGTTATTGCCACAACTTGATAATATGCTACCTGAAAATTGGATTCAAACAACGGGAAAGGGCTCGCCAGGGTCGGTAAATCCTTTTATTTTAAAGAGTGAAGTTGTGGTTGAAGATCATCAATGGATGAAATGGGGAGCTATGGTTGGTGTATTTTTGGTTGTTTTTTTGGGAATATTATGGTGGGTTAATTTTAAAAATCGTTAATTTTAAAATTAAAAATTGGTTTTATGTTTCCGTGCCTTTTAAATAAAAATCGGATTCTAAAAAATTGATTAGACTAAGTAACTTTTGTTACTGCATCTTGCATATTTGGGCTAGTATTTTTGCATAAAATTATAATTTAAAAAAAAAATGAAAAAAAGAGTTTCCGTGTTGTTTATGTTAGGGTTCATGGTTTTGGGTTCTGTTATGTTCACCGCTTGTGCACAAAGTTCTGTGTCCACATCCGTTCAAAATATTGACTCCAAAGCATTCATGATTAAAATGAAAGAAAAAAATACCATCATTTTGGATGTGCGTACCCCTGAAGAATATAAATCAGGTCATATACCAAATTCAGTATTAATTGATTACTCGGCACCAGATTTCAAAACGAAATTAGAAAAACTAGATAAAAGCAAAACTTACCTCGTTTACTGTGCTGCAGGCGGTCGAAGTGCAAGGGCTGCTAACCAGATGGTAGGGGGCAGTTTTAAAAGTGTATATAATTTGACAGGAGGATTTTCTCAATGGAACGGACCAAAAGAATAAAACAATGCAAGAAAAATTCGGAGATATAATCAACAGCGATAAGCCTGTTTTAATTGACTTTTCTGCTGAATGGTGCGGGCCTTGTAAAATGCAGGCACCCATTCTTAAGCAGGTGGCTGCTAACATTAAAGAAAAAGCAAGGATTCTGAAAATTGATGTAGATAAAAATCCCTCTATTGCTCAAGCATACAAAATTCAGGGTGTTCCAACCTTGATTATCTTTAAAAATGGAGAAATCAAATGGAGAGCCTCCGGTGTAAAAATGGCTGATGAGCTTACAAAATTGTTATTAGCTGAAGTATAAGTAGATATGGAAAATTATTTAAGCATCATTTCAAAATCATATTCAGACTATTGGAATTATTTGAAGAATGAGTTACTGCAACCTAATTGGCACAACTACCTCTATTGGCTTATTGCCATATCAGTTGCAGTTTGGTTACTTGAGATTATAGTTCCTTGGAGAAAAAAACAGCCAATAATCAGGAAGGATTTTTGGATGGATGGGTTTTATATGTTTTTTAATTATTTTCTCTTCTCATTAATTGCCTACAATGCTATTTCAAACGTTGGAGTTGAACTTTTTAATAAATTTTTGGCTCTTTTCGGAATACACAACCTTGTGGCAATTGAAATATCTTCATGGCCAAATTGGGTTCAATTTCTTACGATGTTTGTTATCGCCGACTTTATCCAATGGAACACTCACAGATTACTCCACAGAGTGCCGACACTTTGGGAATTTCACAAGGTTCATCACAGTGTGGAACAAATGGGTTTTGCAGCACACTTGAGATATCATTGGATGGAGACCATTATTTATAAATCAATTCAATACATACCCCTTGCAATGATTGGTTTTGGTTTGAAAGATTTCTTTATTATGCACATTATTACTGTTATTATTGGGCATATTAATCATAGTAATCTGAACATCACTTATGGGCCATTAAAATACATTTTGAATAATCCTGCTATGCATATTTGGCACCATGCAAAAGAAGTTCCAGACCCACATGGCGTCAATTTTGGCATTTCTTTGAGTTTATGGGATTATTTGTTTAAAACCAATTATATACCCAAGACCGGACGAGACATTCAATTAGGATTTGATGATATGGAGGCATTTCCAAAATCATTCGTAGGTCAGGCAATTTACCCTTTTAAAAAATAAAATGAAATCAATATTTGACGATTGGAAGATGATCGCTTTGGCTTGTTTAACCATTGGGTTGGCTCCATTTTTACCTGAGCCACATATTTGGGGAAAACTAAAATGGCTTATTGGAGGGGCAAATGGAATGAAAATAATTGACTGGGGTGATCTTTTGTTGCATGGGTCTCCTTGGGTTTTAATGATAATAGTTATTGTAAAAAGGTTTTTTAAAAGAAGTCAAGGACAAGTGACCTAGCTCGTTGAGCAATTTTCTCCCCAGAATATCATTACTCAATCAACAGAATGAGCCCAAGATTAATTATCCTTAAAAAATCTTAAGATTGGTTGCCCCGGAATATTCAAAAAGTAAACACCTGTAGGAAGGTTTGAAACGTCAAGAACTAAATTTTGCGTTTCATGATTTGAAAAAGAATTCATAAGTCTTCCAATAGTATTATAGATATTTATAACTGTACAATCTTCAACAACTTCACTTGGTAATGATACATGCAATTGTTGTGAAGAATAATAAGCACTTATCAAAGTTTTACTCGACCCTTCATTTCTGAATGATAACAAATCGCCTATATACGTTTTGGTATTGTCAAAATCTATTTGTGCCAATCGTATGTAGTTTTCTCCTTTCATTGCCGGAATGCTAACATTGTATAAGCTTTTTTGATGTGTGGTGCCTTGTGCGATTATTTGCTTGGCTTCATTAAAGTTAATGGCATCTGAACTCTGTTCAATAATGTAGCTTTTATTATTTAGTTCTTCTGCTGTTTCCCAACTTAAGAATATGTATTCATTTTCAAGTGAGCCATAAAATGAACTTAATGTAACAGGCAGGTTCAAAGGATATGTATAGGTCAAGCAGTCAACATCCAATTGTTGAATGGTGTTACAGCAACTAGGGTTCATGTTGGCAACTCCAGCTCCTGGATCAATGTGTCCAATTCCCAGTGTGTGGGTAAGTTCGTGCTCAATCATTATTTGGTAAGTCCCTACTGAACAATAACAAGTACCCGTATTATTATTCACGACAACAAAACCATATCCTGCACTATTCCATATTTTTCCCTGATGATTATGAGTTGTGCCGATGGTATAATGCCCTCCAATAGCAAGGGTACCCCCACAGCCCACTAGGTCTGGAATTTCACTGCATGGGTCATTGTATATTAAGCAAACATTCCTGCTACCTCCTAAATTTGCATTGCAATAAGCAGTAAAATTTCCACCATAAGCATTACCGCCGCTACAATTAGGGGTGTAACCTGAAAATGGTCCGGAATTGGTAAGCGCTATTCCGGTATAATTGCTATTCAACTCAGTTACAGCATCCTGTGTGTAGGTAATGGCATTACTGCATGCATTATCGCCTCCTGATTGGTATCTGACAGGCAAGGTTTGCGACTTAAATCCTGTCCATCTGGACCAAGGTTCTGATGTAAACAAAAAAGTACAATGCGAAGGAGGGTTCACCCTGTTCATTATTTTTTCATTTACATCATTTGGTACGGACAATAATTTATCATTTTTATTCCAAACACCTGAGTTGTTATTGATAAATGATAGATATTTAAGCAAATCGGATTTTTTGTAAGTTTTTATTTCATCTGCATGGTTACCGTCGGGTCTTACTGCCAAATGAATTTGTCTGCCTTCATCAGTCGGTACAAGATACTGTTCATTATCTATTTCGAGCTCTTCAAAGCAATAATAAGACAAACATTGGGCAATATAAACACCTGAAATATTACTCTCCTTCAAAAAAAGAAGGTATCTTTTATCTACATCAAGAGAAAGGTCACCCCACACCTTTGCCTCGCGATCCTGTTCATAAACATGATAATTTTTAACATTTAAGATGGTTCCAATTGTCGTATTTCCTTTAATATTGAGAACAGATTTAATTTGAAAACGCTCATTTATACTTCCATTCATTTCAATGAAACTTTTACCCACTACCTCCCCGTAAACTACTAAATCTGAGTTTTTCATTACGTCCCCTAAATTAAGAAAAGGAATAATAATGGTGGATTGAGCGTGAAAGCTAATGAGTAAAAACAAAATTGATAGGGCAGATTTGGAGTGGTTTTTCATAGAGCAGGATTACTTTGGGGTTATGCAGAATGCTTGCATCTTGAGAATAAACAAATATAGTGACCTTTCTTTAAACAAACAAAAAAAGCTCCTCTGCTATAGCAAAGGAGCTTTTTTATTTATGGCTTTAAAATAAATTCTATTTTAATTTATAAACTTCTTTGTTCACGGTTGTGTTAAGTCCAATTGAATTCTCTGTTTTATCTATTCCTTCATTTTTTGTATGAACGTGTCCTGCCCTTTCCCCGAGTATCGGTGCGATAGCAAGTCCAACCAAACAAGTTAATTTAATAAGAATATTCATTGAAGGACCAGATGTATCCTTAAAAGGATCACCTACCGTATCTCCGGTTACTGCTGCTTTGTGAGCATCAGAGCCTTTGTATTCCATTTTACCATTGATCTCGACACCCTTTTCGAATGATTTTTTTGCATTATCCCATGCGCCACCTGCATTTGATTGGAAAATAGCCCACATTACTCCTGAAACGGTAACTCCTGCCATATAACCACCCAACGCTTCCGGTCCCATTATAAAACCAATAATTATTGGAGTTATAATTGTGATGGCTCCTGGCAGCAACATTTCACGAAGAGCGGCTTTTGTTGAAATTTCAACGCATTTACCATATTCTGGCTTACCGGTACCTTCTAGAATTCCAGGTATTTCTCTAAACTGTCTTCTTACTTCATTCACCATATCCATAGCTGCCCTACCAACAGCACTCATAGCAAGAGCTGAGAATACAACCGGGATCATACCACCAATGAATAAAGCTGCCAATACCTTTGCGTTGAAGATATTAATACCTTGGATACCCGTAAAGGTAACGTAAGCTGCAAATAACGCCAATGCTGTTAAAGCAGCAGAAGCAATTGCAAACCCTTTACCAATTGCGGCCGTTGTATTTCCAACTGAATCCAGTATATCTGTACGATGTCTCACTTCTTTTGGGAGCTCACTCATTTCAGCGATTCCACCTGCGTTATCTGCAATCGGGCCAAAAGCATCAATAGCTAACTGCATGGCAGTTGTTGCCATCATTGCACTTGCAGCGATTGCCACACCATAGAAGCCAGCAAAAGAGTATGCTCCCCAGATTGCTCCGGCAAAAAGAATTACCGGAAACGCTGTAGACATCATACCTGTTGCAAGTCCTGCAATGATGTTTGTAGCTGCACCGGTTGCTGATTGTTTTACAATATCCATTACTGGTTTCTTACCAAGTCCGGTGTAGTATTCTGTGATTGATGAAATAACTGCTCCAACAATTAGACCAATGATAACTGCGTAAAACACATTCATCGAACTAACCATGATTGGTGTAAAAGCACCATTGTCAAAAATATTCATCGTCATTTCTGCAGGAAGCATCCATTTAATGATGAAAAATGCTGATATAAGTGTCATAATCAATGATGACCAATTACCCATATTAAGGGCCTTTTGTACAGATCCCTCATCAGCACCATTGTCATTTACTCGCACAAAGAATGTTCCGATGATAGAAAAGATTATTCCAACTCCTGCTAAAACAATTGGTAATAAGATTGGCCCCATTCCGCCAAAATTATCTGTAATATTACCTCCCATATCTTTTATTACGTAGTTACCGAGTACCATTGAGGCAAGTACTGTGGCAACATATGAGCCAAAGAGGTCGGCACCCATACCTGCAACATCACCTACGTTATCACCTACGTTATCTGCGATTGTCGCCGGATTTCTCGGATCATCTTCAGGTATGCCGGCTTCGACTTTACCTACAAGGTCAGCACCAACATCAGCTGCTTTGGTATATATTCCGCCACCTACTCTGGCGAAAAGTGCGATTGACTCTGCACCCAATGAAAAACCTGCCAATGCCTCCAATATTGTAGACATTTTATCATAACCAGGCCATGTTCCTTGTCCAAGCCAGAAAAACAAAAACGCAAATAAGGCACTGAGTCCAAATACTGCGAGACCCGCAACACCAAGTCCCATAACAGCACCCCCTTTAAATGACACATTCAAAGCAGATGAAAGACTTGTTCTCGCGGCTTGAGTTGTTCTTACATTGGCCTTTGTGGCAATTCTCATTCCAATGTTACCGGCAGTGGCTGAAAATATAGCGCCAATAACAAATGCTATAACAATAAACCAATGAGAGGTCGATACCATCTGTGATAGAATGCCAAGGCATATACCTGCGAGTACAACAAAAATGGAAAGTACTCTGTATTCTGCCTTCAGAAATGCCATTGCTCCTTCAGCAATGTGCGTTGATATACCTTGCATTTTGTCATTTCCTGCATCTTGTTTGCTTACCCATCCAAATAAGAAAAACATATAGACGAGACCAAGAACGCCAAATAATGGTAATAAATAAACTAATGATTCCATAATGGTTTGTTTGTCTTTATTAAATTTATGATCTTTTTAAATTGCGTGCAAAACTAAACTAATTTTTGTAAAATACCAATTGATTGGGCGTTTTAGCTTATGGTTGTGATCTTTGAGCTCAAATCTGTGCGTTTGCCCAATAGTTCTCCCGGCTTTTTCCACCCCATATAAAATAAACCTATGCACCTTTCTCCCTGTTGTAAAGGAGTAATTTTGTTAATATTTCGGATCGCTTCAGGAGTGCTTAAATAGCATCCAATACCATAGGAGGTGCATGTCAACCAAAAATTCTGAATTGCTGCACCCATAGCTATCAGTTCCTCTTCCTCAGGCACTCTGTTTTGAGGATCCTTTTGAAAACAAACTGCAACAATGCAGCCACATTTCAGTGGTTTCTCAATTGTTTTTTTATGCTTGAATTCCGAGTAATTTTCAGGTGAAGTGTGTTCCTTGTAATATTCTCCTAGATAATCAGATAAAAGTTTTAGTCCGTGCCCTTTAAATATTTTAAAACGCCAAGGTTCTGTTAATTTATGATTTGGTGCCCATGTTGCGTTTTCTATGATATTCATAATTATATCATCTTCTATGACTTTATCATCATACATTTCTGGAAAAACAGATCTTCTGGATCTTATTAATTGATCAATAAATTCTGTGCTCATATTTTGAAAATTTTCTTCAAATAAAGAGCGCCGGAAAATTCTTTGATAATATTCCGGCGCTTTTTGGAGAATACTTTTGAAATGGTATATTTAATTCATTCTTTCAATAGAAAACGACCCTTGAGATGTAGTGCTTGTTGTTGGTCTTGTCTTCTATTTTGATAAAATACATTCCATTTGATACACCATCTCTGTTAATGGTAAGTTGATTGGTATTAAGTACTTCATAAGTTTTGGTTGTTTGACCCATTGCATTGATGATTTGTACATTATATGAACTTTGATCTGGCATTTCCAAATTAACATCATATTTTGCAGGATTCGGTTTCGCAATGATTTCATTGGTCACAACAGGCTCTTTTGTAGATGTTGCTCCGCATAACAAATCTTCCATAAACAATACTGTGTTTAATGAAAATTCAGCCAGATATGTGCCAAATTTTGCATCTGTGTAGATATCAGTGTGACCGCCGCCGGGTACAGTAACCAAATAATTGCTCAAACCGATTGCATCGGACCTGTCTTTAAGCAGTTTACTACCTTCAATGTATAATAAACCGTTTGCAATACCACTTGTGTAGGGTACGGTTGCATCAGCATCGCCATGATAGCTGACAAAAGGTGGAGAATTAGCATCAAGCCAATCGGCATCATACAATCCCCCCGATAAATTGATTACCGATAGCACATTTGAAGGGTAAGTGAGCATTAGAGAATCACCAGTATTGCCATTGATACCCCCATTGTTGTCAACTGCGTTCTGAATAAAAGGCGAAAGAACATCTTGATCATCCAGATTTGCTGCATGTAAAGCGGTTATTGCTCCTGCTGAAATACCGCCTACAATGATTCTGGCAGGATCAATTTTAAACTGGTTGGTCTGATCAGCATCTTTTCTGAAATACCTCACAGAACCTTTCATATCACTTACGGCTTGAACCACAACATCCAGTATTTGTTCGCCAGTTGGGAAGCCCTTGACCAATAATGGCCAAAGTCTGTAATCAATGGTTGCTGTCACATATCCTTTTTTTGCAAAAGTAATGCAATAATTCTCCATGTCTGATCTCTTACCCGTTATAAAACTGCCCCCATAAGCCCAGATAATTACCGGTCTCGATGTAGATGTATCTCCGTCAGGCGTATAGACATCCATTTTTAAAGCTTGGTTTTGTCCAAGTGTATTTACGTTAGTAGCGTAGGTAACGGTTGTTTTTGTAACATTTGGAAATATATCAAAAATATACCTTTGGCCATTACAACCAGAGGCTTTGTTTTGTCCTTGAACCGACAAAGCAAATGAAAAAAGGATTAAAATGCTGTAAAAATACTTCATAAATTAAGTTTTTGTGGGTTATAAATTCCATCTAACACCAGCATAGGCTGTTGTAAAGTTAGTGTTTTTTGGATTGATGACTGCAAATATATTATCTGAACCTACATGTATGGATAGCTTCCAAATATTAACCAATGCATGTAGGCCTAGATTAACAGAGGAGCCTGAAAGATAAGTAATGTTGCTCCCAAGACTTATAATGGATACTGGCTTAAAATTAACACCCGCACTTGCAGCTAAGATGTTGCTGCTTGGTAAAGAAGAATAATACAAACTGCCATATAAACTAAATTTATCTGTTAAATAGTACTTGGCATATATTTGAAATTCCGGGGCCAATTTCATTTTAAAAGAAGAAGCGCGATTGTCGAATTTGATCAAATCTTTTAAAGAATCAAGTAAACCCTCAATGGCTACCGAATCTTCTGCAATGAATTTTCCCAAATCCAAACCATCATAATTAATCTCTTTTTTAGACGTGTAAATTTTAGCATTTTCTGTAAAATTGATATAACCCAATCTTTTGACGGCTATACCTGTGCTCAAATTACTTGAAAGTTGAGAGTGCACCGCAAAATCGAGGGATACACCAAAATTTGAAGTAAAAAAGTCAGAAGCTTTATAATCACTGGTACTGGATAAAAAATTTTGTGTGCGTAAACTATCTAAATTTAATATTCCACTGGTTCCAATTTCATAATCGGTGGTGAGCTTGAGCTGGTAATAATCAGGGTCAGTGTATAAATCAAGTTTTGAGCGCATAGTCTGGGCCCCAGCAATGCCTGTTAGGAGATTTAATCTACCGGCTATTTTGGTCCTACCTAATTCTGCGGCCACACCAAATCCGAACGAATTATACAAAGAGGTATACAAATCCGGTGAAAGTGAAACTGTTTTACCGATATATTGAGCATTTCCCAAAAACAAGGTACCAAAAAGTTCTTTGGTATAAGTAAGGTAATTACATGCCAGTATGCTGTGCTGGAATCCTATGCCTAACTTTCCTAATCTGAATCCAATTCCAAGGGTTTTTATTTCACTTTCAATTGAAAGTAAATTTTTATCTTTTAATTCACCATATACTTTATTGGCATCAATCTCGAGTAAATTGTCTTGTTCACTTTTGATTATTTCATTGTATTTTGGTCCATCGTTAAACAAGCCTAAAGAATATTGACCAGTGAGTAAACTTATTTGTCTCTGAGGCAGTAAGTCTGACATTAGGTAAAATGTATTTCCCTCCCGGTCATCCAATAGCTGCTGATGGGGTGACTGGCAAATAGCATTAGGCAAAGCCAGAAAAAGTATAAATGCTTTTAATAAAATCCTTTTCATTAATTTATAGTTTTGACATCACTTTAGCTTTAGCTCCCATCTTAACTGTTAATCCTTGATTTGCATTTACCTTCACTGGAGTAGTTCCGGCAAATGATGTTGATACAAAAGCTTTAATTTTGATGTTTTTGGTAT
>JAEUUM010000329.1 GCA_016787375.1 Saprospiraceae bacterium | reverse complement strand
AAAACTGTTTCAAGGCATCATCCAACCAACATATACAAATAAAGAACATCACTTAGATAATAACAAACTCAATGAAAGCCAAAATGCTGCTCTAAAATATGTTATTGAAAGTAATGATTTGGCCATAATTCACGGACCACCCGGTACAGGAAAAACCACTACATTAGTACAAATTATCAAACAAACTGTACAATCTGAAAAACAAGTTTTGGTCACTGCACCCAGCAATGTAGCCGTTGATCTGCTGGTTGAAAAACTGGTAGAAGCGGGAGTAAATACCGTCAGAATTGGTAATATTTCGCGAATAAATGAAACACTGCTACAGCATTCCCTTGATGGTTTAGTTGAGGCACACCGTGAGTTTCCAAATATTAAAAAAATTAAAATTGAAGCTGCTTCTATAAGAGCTGAGGCAAACAAATATAAGAGACACTTTTCACATTCCATTAAGGAAGAAAGAATAAGACTTAAAAAAGAAGCAAGAGATTTAGACGCCTGGGCAAAAAGTCTTGAAGAAAGGATAACTTCCGATATATTAGACAGTGCACAAGTCATTGCCACTACACTAACATCATGTAACAATGAAGAACTAGTTGGTCGTACCTACTCTACAGTTTTTTTAGATGAGGGTTCACAAGCATTAGAGCCGGCATGTTGGATTGCCTTCCTGAAAGCAAACCGAATAGTAATGACAGGCGATCCGCTTCAACTCCCACCAACAGTGAAATCAGTAAAAGCTAAAAAAAGTGGATTTGACATTTCACTTCTGGAAAAATGTATACAATATAATTACGACTCTAGAATTCTTACAACCCAGTATAGAATGCAAAACGATATCATGGAATTTTCAAACAACTATTTTTACAATGGTCTTTTGAAAACAGATCAGTCAATTTTTGATCGAACATCTCATGAATCAATTAAACCAGTTATGTTTATTGACACAGCTGGTACCGGGTTTGAAGAACAAATAGTAGAAGAAATTCAAAAAGATCTCTACCAAAGCAGATATAACGAAGGAGAATATTACATCCTCCGAGAACATTTACTAAAGTTGAACAATTCCGTAGAAAACTTTTCAAATAAAGAAATAGTTATCATCACGCCATACCGGGCACAGGTAAAATATATTCAAGATCAATTAACAAACGAACAAAGCCTAAAACATCTATTCATCAGAGTTAGTAGTATAGATGGTTACCAAGGTCAGGAAAGTGACATTGTAATAATTAGTTTGGTCAGATCCAATCAAAAAGGTGAAATAGGGTTTCTCAACGATTACAGAAGAATGAATGTAGCCATGACCAGAGCAAAAAATCACTTGGCTATTATCGGTGATAGCGCTACACTTTGTAACGACAAATTTTATTCAGAACTATTAGACCATGTAAATTTAAACGACCAATATCATTCTGCCTACGAATACATGTACTAAATACTAAAATGAAATAGTTATTCGAAAATCCCAAAAAAAAATGGCTGAATTATTACTCAGCCATTTTTTTTCGCAATTAAAATTCAATTAATATTGCCATAAGTCATGTTCCCAATTGAAGATGTCAGCTTTAATCCTTTCACCTTCCATCAAAAGATCAACACCACTTAGGTAATCACCAAGTCTGTTATCCTTTACGTTAGATTCTTTGTACACATAACTTGAGAAAAATCTCATTTCCATAAAGTCTTCCCATGTTAATGGGGAGGCATCATTACCTTCCATAAAAACACGATGCTTGGCAAGCTCTTCACGGATGTTAGGATAATATACCCAGAACATAGGTTCCTCATATTTAAAGTTACCATTGTCATCAAAAACATCACGTATAGGAGACAAACCTAGAATTCGTACCTTCATTGCTGAAGTTTCAGAATCAAAATACCAAATTTCTTTGATACGAATTCTCCTGAAATCATTTTCATTAATTTCATTCTGAACAATTTTAATTGATTCTTCATATGTTTCAGGGTCAAAAGTTGGTACTGTATCGATTTTTACAAGTTTACTTTCAAGTTGTGCCGCAGTAAGCGGGTTGGTAAACTTGTCGTCACTTGTACTATAAACAGTTAATTTACCTTCTTTTGCACCTTTTAGAAGAATTCCAGCAAATGTTTCCTCAGGATAACTGAAAGGAAAATTCATTTTTTCTCTAAGGTCAATAACCCTCCAAACACGCTTTTCCCACATAAGGTCAGCCTCACGAGGATTGTCATATTTTAATACCCTTTTTTCCACATTTATCGTTCTTTCCACGATATCATCCAACGGAGTCTCTGCAGGAGTGCTAGATTCTGTTTTGATTGTTTCTGGAACTTGGCTATAAGCAACCAAGGAGAACACAGAACAAAAAATGAAAAGGAATAACTTTAATTGAAACTTCATTTTTAATACTTTTATTTAATTGAAAATACCAGCGGGTTTATAGGTCGTCCTGCTTGGTCGCCAGGGCATCTAGCCTTAACATCTTCGAAATAATATACATCACCCGGCTTAGCTTGGTTAACCAATGCTGAACATTTTGAGTTATAACGAGGACCATCATTTACTTCACGCACAGCGTCTTGACGTTTTGGTACTCTTACCAAAGTAAATCCAGAAACCGTACACTTAGCATCAAAATCAAAGTTATCCAAAAATGCTCCTACACCAGCCTGTGCTTTGAACTCTCCAGTACCCATAGCACCATTTGCCTTGTTTGACAAACGAGCAACCGGATCAGGAATTCTTTTCACACGGAAAGGCTTTTTATCAGCTAATCCTTCTGCATTTGCAGTTACATAGCAAAACTCTCCAGCTTTAGTTGGTCTGGTTACCTTAACGATGTAATTAGTTGAACCTGTCTTAGTAATGGTTCCACCTCCCTCTCCAGAGATACCAACGTTAAGTTTTGTAGAGTTTACACCAGCAGCAGATACTGAAACCGGATTATCTACACCAATGTAGAAAACATTCATCTTGTCAGCAGAAACTGCCACAGAACGCTCCCCAACTTCGTAGTCAAATGTTCCATCAACTCTCTTTACTTCTCCGGTTAGCGGATTTTTAATGGTTGCAGTTGCACGAACCGTTTGTTTTCCTAAACCACCAGGAGTAGAGGAGTATTTAGCAACTCCGTCCTTCATTGCAAGATTTCCTCCATTTACACTTATAGAAACACCTTGGCCAGGGTTTGAACTGTAAGCTGCCAAGTATACGTCGGCTTCAAATTTATCACCTTTTACTACATATCCTGTTTTAGGTGCAATGGCAACTTTGAAATTATCAAATTTCAAATCCTCACCTGCAACTTTTTTGTTAATGTAGTTAAGGATTGCCGCCGCAGATGTTTTCGCATCAGCTTGAATTTTAGTTAGCATTGGGAAAATCGCAGCTACAGGCATTTGACGGAATTTGAAGTCAGACCAATTTTTCTTATCAGAACCTTTAGGTATTTCCTCAACTGCAAGAGATACTGAAGCTGTTGCCTCTTTATCATTTTCAGCATAAGCAATTAGCTTTGTTCTGAATTCACTAATTTTTTTCTCAAGATCAGGTCCCATACCTGGTTTGCCTTTTGAGTTATCAAAAACAAGCAAACGAGTTGGAATATCCTTATCTTTTACGTTTACAGGTCGTGTTGGATCCTCTTTTGAAGGACCTCCTGCAGCGTCAAAAACTGTTTTTTTAATTCCATCAACATATGAAGTGAATTCAGCAAGTTCCGTAAGCATTTTTTGAGCATTATCCCTATATTTTAGATTTACATCTTTTTTATTGGCTTCTGCTTGCTTAACGATATTTTTGTTGATGGTTTCGTTTGTATTATCAACGATTTTATTACTGTTCTCTATACCTTTATTCAAGGTAAAAAAAGCGTTCATTACTTCGGCAGATACGTTCAACGCAAGTAAGGCTGTTAAAACCAGATACATCAGGTTGATCATCAACTGCCGGGGTTCCTTAGGTATTGACATAGTTTATTGTCTTTTAACGATTATTAAATCTTTTCCCTTGCAATTGTTGTGATTAGCTTCTGCCAATGTTTGACATAGCATTCAACATACTTCCGTATACAGTATTCAATGAACCCAAGTTTTTGTTCAATGAAGTTAAGTTTTCTTTGTAAGCTTTAGTATCTTCAACTGACTGAGCTAACTCAGACATAGCGCCATTAAGTTTTGCGTAAAAGTTACCCATTGCCTTAACTTGATCAGCTGTTCCACTGAAATCAGCTTCTTGAAGCGCCTTTAAAGATCCTAGACTCTTAGACATAGATTGTAGTTCTTCTAACATACCTCCTAATCTTGATTCTACAACTTGACCATTCAACTGTGGAGTTGATGGACCTCCTTGTGTAATTGAAGCAATCTTTGAGTGGTAATCATCCAATCCCGGGTAAAGTTTTTCCCAGTAATAATCCTTTTCAGGGCCTATTATACCCAAAAACAAGAAAATAAGTGCTTCAACAGAAAGACCTGTTATCAACATCTCAGATGCATACGGCCAGCTTTCCAGCTTGAAAAGTGCTCCAATAAGTACGATAGCCGCACCAACACCGATAACTAAATTTTTTAGATACTTGAAACCAGAGGTTTTAACGAAACTCATGCCAATGTAATTTAAATTGGTTAATTAATATTGTTTATTCCAAATGAGCGAATTAGGGTAAGTCGAGTGAAATATGATTTAAAATCTTTCACTCGACTTAATTATTCTAGTAACGATTAAAAATCATTGATAGATCTTCCAAGGAAAGTAAGTGCACAACGGAAACCAATGTAAGACTTCGTTGTATCCTGGAATTCATAATGTCTTGTACTTGTTTGTATAAAATGTGCTACATCTTTCCATGAACCACCTCTTATTACTTTACGTTTGTTCGCAATAGAGTCATCAGCTTTTGCATCATATCTGATGTCAGGATTCAAATCATGTATGAAAGATTGGCCATTTTCTGTGAATGCAGTTATTGTCCATTCTGCAACATTTCCAGCCATATTTCTCAGACCATAATCATTAGGGAAATATGCATCTGCCTTAACGGTATACAAACCGCCATCCTCAGGATAATTACCACGACCTGGCTTGAAGTTAGCTAATAAACAACCTTTAGCATTTCTTGTATAATACGCACCCCAAGGATATGGAGCTTCTGCACGTCCACCTCTTGCTGCATATTCCCACTCGTACTCAGTTGGTAATCTGAAGTCCTCAGAGTTAACTTCTCCTTTCTTGGATGCACGATATGAATTCCAAAGTTTTGTTCTCCAGTAGCAGAAGGCGTTTGCCATGTGCCAGTTTACACCAACAACAGGATAATCATCAAAGGCAGGATGCCAGAAATAATTTCTTGTAAATGGTTCATTGTATGAATAAGCAAAATCTCTTATCCAAACCATTGTGTCTGGATAGATTTTGATTTTTTCTCTTCTGATAAATTTGTTTCTTGGTGATTTGCCGTGGTCTTGAGCAGCTGACTGCCAATCGTACCACTCATAAGCATAGACCATTTTGCTGGTATTAAGCTCTTTCTTTCCGGCAAATTTATCATCGCCTTGAAAGTAAAGATCATTTACAGCTTCGTCTGTCCAGTCAATCTTCTGCTCCCAATCTATGATTTGGGAACCATCTTCTCCTTCAATGAAATGATCCATCATGGTGTGTGCCATAGAATCTGATACCCAATTTACAAATTGACGGTATTCATTGTTGGTGATTTCGGTTTCATCCATATAGAAACCTTGTATTGAAGTTGCTTTTGGACGCTGCATGTAAGTCCTTCTGATGTCTTCATCACTCTGACCAATGGTAAAAGTACCTGATGGGACATAAACCATTCCGTAAGGATTAATGTTCTTCCAGGTAGGACGGTCAAGAACACCGATAAGTTGCCCATTTTCTTTCCTTCCGCATGACGAAAGAATAAATAGCAATAGTACAACAGGCAAAAATTTAAGTAGTTTTTTCATTGTTTTCAACCCTGATTTTTTCCAACTAATTATTAAATTATAGTAAAGCGACTGGTAAAGATAAATGTATAAATTCTTTTTCCAAAAAAAAATTACATCTCTCTCACCTTATATTCTCAAATTTTAACATTTATCTTTTCAGAAATCAAAATAATAATTCGATAAAATTAAAATTAACGTATATTATTCTGAATGTTAAAATTTTAACTATCTCAAAAAAAATTTTTAATATCTCGGATTAAAAATAATGGGTGGTAATTTTTCTCTAAAAATTTTATTCCCATAAACATATTTCAATCCTATTTCGATGCTACCGTTGTGGATGGTTTTGATTTCAGATAATCCGAAATCGTATGCCATCATTAGAGTAATGTTCTCTTTGACACGCACCCCACCGAAGATAGATGCGGCATCGGTTGTTTGGTTATTATATCCTCTGAACGCCCCCCCTGCAAATATATTATTTCTTATTGACAATTTAACAACAGCATCAGTCTGAATTAGAATTCCGTTGGATTTTATCAATCCTTCAATCGATAACAAAACATTGTCTGCGATTGAACGGGTAATACCTATATTGCCATAGTAAGTTGGATCACGCTTAATCCTCAGCCCGGGGAATGAATAATCTGAAGGGAGTATCCCATCAGCACCAAGACCTATTTCAAACATATCTGTTTTTAAAAGCACTCCAGCCCCCAAACTTAAAATATTACCATTTACAGAATTTATCGGCAACAAATCATCTTTATGATCCGGCAAACTTCCCGATTCGTATACTCCGTCAGGAGTGGTTATTTTTGAGCCATCCAGAATTTTTCTTGACCAAATACCTCTGGCACCGACAGAAAAAATGGACGATTCAGAAATTCGAACCAAGTGTGAGTATGATACGGATGCATTTAT
>JAEUUM010000308.1 GCA_016787375.1 Saprospiraceae bacterium | reverse complement strand
GCATAAGATATCTTTTCATTAAAATGTTTTTTTTTAAAATAACTAGGGCTGAACACTCAGCCCTAGTTACACAAATTAATAGATTAGTGGATTACTTGAATGATTCTGACGCCCGTTGTGGCATCGGCAAGTTGTACTTTTAACAAATACATACCTGCATTCATGTTCGATACATCCAACATGGTTTTTTCTGCATCAACTCTCAAGGTTTTGATAATTTGACCTTGAAGACTTGATAATTGAATTTCATCAATCAATACTTTTGATTTTGTTGATTCAATGTTCAAACTATGTTCAACTGGATTAGGATAGACCTTGAATGCTGAGTCACTTGACTGTTGTTCTGCAAACTTCCTCTCACTGCTTCGTGGCAATATAGGCACGCTGAAATCAAATGTTTCACCTTTGATCAGATACAACAAAGACTTTGCGTGTGCAGCTGCTGGCCATTCGTCATTGGCAATAGCATGCAAGAGGCTGTCCTTTGTGCCAGTCAACCAAAAATATTGTGGTGCTTGTGCATATTCAACAGCTATCAACTGAGTAGCTTTAAATTGCCTTTGTTCTGCATTGGTACTTGGCAATTGATTCAACACAGCCAAGGCTGAACTCCAATCTCTGTTGCGGAAATACAATCCATACAAGGTGTGTTTTGCAGCTTCAAAATTGGCTGATATCAATAAATTTTGTGCACTTGTCCAGTCATTCGTTGACAAATATCCACGCAATACATCACGCATAGCAGCTTCCCTTAGGCTTTGGTACAATTTGGCTTGGACACATGCTGCAGGGTTATTGGTACAAGCAGCTTGATAATATTGTGCCAAAGAATCAAAATGAATGTATTGAGCATAAGTATATGGAACAGCTGCAGTATTTAGTAAGTTTGCACAATCCTGATCTTTAGAATAAGGATTAAATGTTTGGATTTTTGAATAATTATTTGGGCTTTGACATCCATCACTTAAATTGCAAAACGGAATAGCTCCCCCGATTTGACAAGACATAGTTATGTCTATTGGTACATAATAATCAAAGTGCACAGTAGAGCCAAATGTAGCAATTTGATTGGTCTGTTCAGCAGTACCAAAGCAATTTTCGGCAGGATCACCTGCTATACCTTGATTGTTTCTCAGCTCAGTTGGGGTATTTGTTAAACTAAATACAAGAACTTCATTTCCAGAAGATTCTAGCAAATCATTGTATTTGAATTGTGTCAGAGAATTATTGCCATTGTAAAGCAAGCCATACAGATTGTTTTGCAAAGTATTGCAATGGGTTAGGTTGGAATAACCACCTGAATTTACTGAAGCTATACCATAAGTTTGATTGGTCAAGTGATTATAGCCAATTTTGTAGTCATTGTCACCTTGTAAATTCATTCCTACATTTCCTCCGCTTATTTCATTTTCATAAATTTCCAATTGTCCAGAATAAAGTCCGTTGGCACCATAGCATTCAATAGCAGTTGTGGTATTGGTAAAATAGTTGCGGTGGATTCCACTATTTTTGTATCCAATTTTTATAGCACTGTTCAATGGTGCAGTAGCTTGACACGATACTCCACGTCCTGAGTCTTTGAATAGATTTTCATTTCTGACACTGATATAACCATCAACAATAATGAGACCCATTTTGTCAAAGTTTACTAATCTATTTCGCTCATAGGTAATACCATCTGACGACCAAATGGTAACCCCTTCGGTGGTAGATGAATTGGCGGAAGTTCCATCCATGTCAACATTCACAATGGAGCTTTTGTTAGTGCCGTTGATGCCAGGTCGGTATCGCATGAAAGCAATTGCTTTACGATTGTATAAGAACTTACAGTCCTTTACTTGCACCAGGCCACCCCAGTATGCTTCGTTCCAGCGTTCATTGTGCCTGACTGTGCTGATACCAATCTGTGCTTTTTCGATGGTGGCATTGTTGCTAATATAGACGATGCCGGCATCAGAGGCAGAGGTTGCACTTTGATAATCATCCGGCTGTGCAATGGCATTGTTGCCTTCAACTTCGATGCCGTTCCACCATTTGTAGTTACAGGCTGCGGTCAGTTTGGCTGTAGGGCCGGTAAGCCATAGTTTACCTCCTCTTTCTACAATGATGCCTTTTGATTCTGTAAATCCGAGCTGAGCTGTGATCACGAGATTGCCACCGGCATGCACATAGATGTTGCCGGGTATTATTTGGTTGGTGTTGTAGGTTTGTGCATTATAAATATGAATGTCTTCACTGCTGCAAGGGCAGTTAACCGCATTTGCATAGTCATCGGCGGTTCGCTTAACACTTGCCAAAGCCGGGTGGCTGTTGATAAAATTTTGCATGACCGCTCCCTGACCGGCGGTGAAGTTGGTTCGGCATGAAGTTGTACTGGCAGTAGTCATGAAATTGGTTAGATTTGGGTTGAATATTTGACAGTCAGCAGTTCTTATTGATACCATATCACTGGATGAGAATCCGATACCAGGGTAGCAATTGGTGATGCCTGAGCAGAAGGACGAAAAAGGGTAAGAGGGATAATAAGCGCCTAAATTACAATTGGTATTATGGCTTCCAAACTCAGAATAGTCGGGAGGAGTGTCACAGATTTTATCACCGGTTGTGTTGCATTGATCCGAAGATTCAGCATTGGTATTGGGAAAAAGAATTAAGTTGGCCTCACAATCATAACCATAATCATTGATTTGAGGGCATAATCCTTTGGGGTTTTTTCGCTGACCGGTATAGGTGTGCAGCAAGCCAAGACAATGGCCAACTTCATGCGGTAATGTTGATGACAATGCATTTTTTATTCCGGAAGTAGAACCGGCAATAATACATCTGGTGCCGGGAATTCCATCAGCCATGCCTCTAGGACCAGTTGGATTTCCAAACGGGTTTACTAAATAAATGTTTAAAGCATCTGATTTATAGTTTTGGTTCCAGGTTATACAGGCATTTGGTTCGTATTCATCCACCATGTTACCCACCGGTGCAGAAGCAAGGCCATTATTATATAAGAATGAATTTTTTATAAAGTCAATATTACAATCGTAGATGAAATAAATATTATGAACATTGTAAGCATTATTCAAAATGGTTTTGGCTTGTTCGATTTCAGCGGCAGTCAAACCTCCGGAGCCGTCATCATTTTGAAATACATGAAAGTAAATTTTAACGTACATGGGTCCGGACTGTTGAAAATTATTGTTGATTAGGTAGTACGAATTAGGTGGGTCACCTACTGTAGGGCATTCAGCTGATTGGCTGTAAGATTTAGTTGTCATAATTAATAACAATAAAATTACATAGGGGGGGGGTAAAAGCCCTAAATAATTCCAACAAAAGTTGTGAGGATTGTTTTTTCATCTTTTCTAAAAATTAAAGGGTAATTAAATAAAGAAATAATATACCATCAAATATAATAAACCGCCGATAAACTCGCAACAATAAAATGCCATTTTGTCGGATATTTGACAAAAAATTTTGAAAATTGAATCATATTATCCATTGGGATGTAAATACAGGGTAATCTACACAAATGTAAAGCCCTGAAAGGGCGAAATTATTATAGCAAATAATACCTAACGGTGGAACAAGCCCTGAAAGGGCGAAATAATATAAGCGATTTGATTTGAATCTACCATCAGAAGTCTATAGTAATATCATCTAGTATGGCCTGGTCAATTTTTTATTTCTAGTTTTACATGAAATCAATAAAAAGACATTTCATTTCAATGAAAAGTTTAAATTTGCTTTGCCCGTTAATTTTTTAAATTCAATTGTAAGAATTTGACAATTTCATACTTTTAAAAAAAAACTATTTGAAATGAAACATGAATTTAAACCCTC
This sequence comes from Saprospiraceae bacterium, assembly GCA_016787375.1. Classification (GTDB taxonomy): domain Bacteria; phylum Bacteroidota; class Bacteroidia; order Chitinophagales; family Saprospiraceae; genus JAEUUM01. Next base: position 16,929 of record JAEUUM010000308.1, on the reverse strand, counting down.
CCTCTCTCTATTGGATGCGTCCATGATCGTTGCTGGTTCCATGATTGGCTCCGGAATCTTTATTGTTAGTGCTGATATAGTAAGACAGGTTGGGAGTAGCGGCTGGTTGATAGCCATCTGGCTTATAACAGGATTCATGACGCTGGCAGCTGCATTGAGTTATGGCGAACTTTCTGCCATGTTCCCAACCGCAGGAGGACAGTATGTTTACCTAAAGGAATCTTGGAACAGATTGATCGGGTTTTTATATGGCTGGTCGTTGTTTACGGTTATTCAAACTGGGACTATCGCAGCGGTGGGAGTAGCATTTGCAAAATTTGCAGGATATTTCATGCCGGTTTTTGAAATTTCAGATGATAATATTATCCTTCAAGCCGGTGGAGTTAAATTGTATTATGCACAATTACTTTCGATCGGAATTATCTTTCTTCTAAGTTATGTAAACTCCCGTGGTATAGAAGGCGGAAAGCGTATCCAAACATTTTTTACGGTTACCAAGATCGCTGCATTGTTGGGATTGATTTTGTTTGGGTTTTTATTGGGTTTTAACAATGAGATTTGGCATGCTAACTGGCAAAATGCATGGACTATTTCACATACCTCAGATAACTCCACTTTCACAGGTGTGTCGGGAATAGCCATACTCGGACTTTTTGCAGCAGCTATGGTTGGATCATTGTTTAGCAGCGATGCCTGGAACAACATTACCTTCATAGCAGGAGAGGTGAAAAATCCAAAACAGAATATCGGAATGAGTTTGTTTATAGGCACCGGAATCGTTACGCTCATTTATATATTGACTAATATTATGTACCTGGGAGTTTTGCCTCTTGATAGTATTGCATTTGCATTGAATGACCGGGTGGCTGTAGCAGCTTCGCAGCCCGTTTTTGGAAATATCGGAACCTATCTTATTGCAGGTTTGATTATGATTTCAACCTTTGGATGCATCAATGGTATGATCCTTTCAGGCGCCCGTGTGTATTATTCCATGGCAAAAGATGGATTATTTTTTAAACAAGCCGGTGTTTTGAACGATAATAATGTACCCGCCAGAGCAATTTGGGTTCAGTGCTTATGGGCAAGTTTGTTGTGTTTGTCAGGTAAGTACGGAGATCTGCTTGATTACGTAGTTTTTGCGGTGTTAATTTTTTATATCATTACCATTGCAGGTATTTTCAAGTTGAGAATTTCTCAGCCGGATATGGCAAGGCCTTATAAAGCGTTTGGTTACCCTATTGTGCCTGCCCTATATATTCTTGCTGCATTGGTATTGTGTTTTGCACTTTTGATGTATAAGCCTGACTATACATGGCCGGGGCTGATCATTGTATTGCTTGGGATTCCGGTATTCTATTTCATCGGCAAAAAAGGATAAATTTAAATTCACTTGAAATAAGACTTTCTATAATTAATTTAAGTTGATCTGTCCCTTTTTGAATTTAGTCGATTAATTCGCTATTTTAATGATAAAAGTTTGCATTTTGCTTAAGTATTATGATACATTTGTGATATCAAAATAATATCATTATGAAAGAAAAAATGTACAAACCAACTTCAGGCTATCTTGCGTTGCTGATTATGTTCGCACTGATGGTTTTAGCCGTAGCCGGCATCCTCGTTTTTGAGAATATATTCATTACGATTATTTGCGGTTTATTGGCTTTCTTTATGCTAAACGGATTCTTCTTGATTAATCCGAATAACTCCCGGGTACTTACCTTGTTTGGTGAATACAAGGGTTCAGCGAAGGAAAATGGATTTTTTTGGGCAAATCCATTTTTTACTAAAAGGGTTATCTCACTAAGAGCTTCAAACTTTGAGAGCGACCGAATGAAAGTAAATGACAAAAGAGGAAATCCGATCGAGATAAGTGTCATCCTCGTTTGGCGGGTATCTGATACTTTCAAGGCTGCATTCGAAGTTGATGATTATGCTAAGTTTGTGAAAGTTCAAACGGATGCCGCTGTGAGAAAACTAGCACACCTTTACCCTTATGACAACATGGACGAGGCCCATGAGTTGACCCTGAGGGGAGGTACTGAGGAGATCAACCACAGTCTTGAAGAGGAAATCAGAGAGAGACTTGCCATCAGCGGAATTGAAGTACTCGAAGCCAGAATCGGCTATCTTGCTTATGCCTCTGAAATCGCAGGTTCTATGCTTAAACGTCAACAAGCTGAAGCAGTAGTAGCTGCAAGATTTAAAATCGTAGAGGGTGCGGTAGGCATGGTCGAGAAAGCACTTGAAGAATTGTCAAAAAGACAAATTATTGAGCTAGATGACGATAAAAAGGCAGCCATGGTCAGTAATCTTTTGGTTATTCTTTGTGGAGATAAAGAAGCAAGTCCGGTAGTAAATACTGGTACTTTAAATAGTTGATATGGCGAGGAAACAAATCGTTTTGCGCATTGACGAAGAAACATTGAAAACCATAGAAAAATGGGCAGCCGATGAATTCAGATCTGTCAACGGACAGTTAGAATGGATGCTTCATGAAAGTCTGAAACAAGCAAAACGACTAAATAAAAAGACACCAAAGGACGAGGATCAATCCAAGTCGACTTGAATTATTACCCAATAGAAAAGCCCGTATTCTGTAAGAATGCGGGCTTTATTTATTGAGGTCAGAAAACTTAGTTATTCACTTGGAAAACCCTGGAAAGATTAAAGCCAAACATAAATTTTCCATCCAACCAACTTCCGTTATTATCTGCCACGAACGATCTTTCGTTCATACCAACTGCATTCGAAAAATGAAGTTGAAATACGTGTCCACCAGTTTCAATGTCCACTCCAACTGACAGAGGATTGTAGCTTATTTTACCGGGGAAACGATTAAAAGCATGTGTGTAATCCAACACCAATGCAAACCTGTTCGTTAGTTTGTAGCGTGCTCCAACTTCCATTCCGAATAAAGTGTTTGGATCAACACTTGTGGTTGTAATATTCCTGTGAACGATCATTGGGGATAACTGCAACGAAAATTTTTCGTTGAACTTCCTGCCTACTATTAGTTGATGATAATATGCCAATCTTCTGTTAAAGGTAGTTTCAATTTCTCCTGCGAATGGATCTTTGAGGCCGTTAATTGTCATTCCGCTCACCCATACAAGACTTACGGCATTGTTTATTGCGCCTTTTGATTGCTGAAGCAAACGATATTTTATCATTCCATCAAACTCTTTGTTTCGGGTACTTCTGCCGATTCCAATCGACAAGTTATTTGTAATACCATAATCAAAACTCAAACGCATTGTAGCCTGATCAAGTCCGAACATTTCATAAGCTCCGTTGCTAATGAGGCCAAATCTGTGCAGAATTCTGAAATCGAGTACACCTTTTTGGAGCATTTCAACACTGTGACTATTTATTACCTTCGGTGACTTGAAGGTACTTGTAATGTAATCAGTTGTATTGTCTGATCCGAGTTCATCCAACAAACTTCCATTGTCTTGTGCAAAGAGATTCACACTTGAAAATAAAATACAAGCAGTATATAGTAAATATTTTTTCATCTGATTTTTAATCTTGGGTTTAATTATTTTGAGCTCCGTCTTTAATCCACTTTTCAATAATGTCAATCTTACATTGTGATATTTTACTGCCATTCTTTGGCATCGGTGAGTACCCTGATTCAAATTTTATACTTCCCAATAATGATCCGTTGTTGACAAAAGGCTTAATATCGGCATAGGTTGCCAGACTGATTCCACCTTGAGGAGGTTTAGTGCCGTGACAACCATTACAAAAGGTTTCAATTATCGGAAAAACATTGGCTGCAAAATTCGCTTGAGTGGTATCGCAGGCAGGTCCGCAACCCTGAATGTCTTTGGCGCCTTCATCAATCCATCTTGCAATGGTTTTGATTTGTTCATCGCTCAGTGGCGAATATGGTTTTGGCGGCATTATATCACCAAACTCATTGACCAGGACAGTATATAATTCACTGGAATGATAGTTGCCCTTTTTTACGCCTCTCAGAATGCCTTCATAATTTGACAAGTCAAGTCCTTTGGTTTTGTCAAATGAATTATGGCAACCACTTTGAGTACAGTTACTTACCATTATTGGTAAAACTTCTTCCTGAAAACAAACGGGAGCCTCCGGATAATGTTCCTTTTTACAGTTTTGTAGTCCAAATATTGCAATGCATGCAATCAAAATAGAAATTGTTAATTTTAATATTTTCATAAATTAAATAAAATTATCGGCAAATGTAATCAAATATTGAGAGCGAGTTTAAAAGTCGAAAATTTATTGAATGATTTTGATAAATTTGATTTTAAAATCACAATAACTATAGGAACGTTGATATATGGGTGTTTTGTTGTTTGGACAGCCATGAAATCTGAAATAATTAGAATATCAGAATAGATGCGATCAGCAAGGACCGGATCATAGCTAAGTCAATAAAGCTTAGACATAATTTGATGCAATCTTTATTCATCTTGGTTTAGTTGCATCTCAGCTCATCAACTTGATGCGAAGAGAGCTGAAAAATCAGGCTTTAAAAGCTGGAGAAAGGGTGGATGGCCTCGCGCTCAAACATGTTGTGAAATTATTACAGGATATATTGTAATTTAAAATTTACAATGCAAGGTTCTGTTTCCTATATCAATGTTACTTGATGTTTTTAATAAATACTACACCTCATAACCCAACCTCTTCAAAAATGTATCGCTGTTTCGCCATTTTGGAGCAACTTTTACTGTGATTTCTAAAAAAGCTTTACAATCGATGAATTTTTCAATGTCTTCTCTTGATGAAGTAGCAAGTTTTTTAATACCCATTCCATGTTTACCCAATACTATCGCTTTTTGTGATTCGCGCTCAACCAACAATTGAGCCCTGATTCGTGCCAGAGGTGTTCCTTCCTTTGTTTGAGTTTCTTTATATTCGTCTATGACCACTTCACTGGTATAGGGTATTTCATCCCGATATTGTAAAAATACCTTTTCACGAATAATTTCTGTTACAAAAAATCTTTCCAATCGGTCTGTAAGTTGGTCAGCAGGAAAATACAACGGCCCTTCTGATAAAAAAGCCTCTATATGTTGAAGTAATGCCGGAATGTTGAATTTGTTGAGGGCGGAAATCAGAACAACCTCTTTGACCGGAATCCTTGATTTCCATGATTCGATTAGTTTTTCTAAATCTTCCTTGTTGCTAAGGTCAATCTTGTTAATTACCAATATTATCGGCTCAGCCACAGCATTCATCAAATCTATGAGAGGATCTTCACTACCGTACCTGTCGTCAGGTGAAGTTACAAACAAAAAAACATCGGCATCTTCAAAAGCCGAGTGAACAAACTTGTTCATGGCTTTGTGCATTTTATAAGCCGGCTTTTCAATGAACCCTGGGGTGTCGCTGAAAACCATCTGATAATCATCTGTAGAAAGAATTCCAATTATTCTGTGGCGGGTAGTTTGAGGTTTGTGAGAAATAATCGACATTCTTTCCCCTATAAGGGCATTTATTAAGGTCGATTTTCCTACATTTGGTTTGCCAATAATGTTAATAAATCCGGACTTGAATCCAGCCTTTGTTTCGTTTTGTTCCAAAATAATGTTTGTATTGTTATTAATGTTGTATCCTGTTTTTGTTTGTTTTTAAGAATAATTCTATCGCCAGCATAACCTGATGTGGTTTGAATTTCCTCCAATTCACATCGCTTAAATTGCCGCCAAGACTTGCATAATATTGTATTTGTGTTGCTACCATTTCTTCCTCAACATGAGGTAATGTATTTAAAAAGACCAACCAGCCCAAATCCTCGGATATATCTTCATAAATGGCTTCATAGTAACAATCGTCAGATCCATGGAAGTTCAGGACATTTTCACATATAAACACAAATTTAGTAATTCCGTTTTTTATAAGTACATCCAAAACTTCTTCTTTCAAAAACTTTACATCATTGTATAAACAATCATTCCACTCTCCAATAAATTCCAAAATAGCAAAACCAGTGTCGTAATCTGCAAACAAGATCTTGGTGTACAGCGTCAACGACCCAAAATCATCCCATTGTGGATGTATGTAATAGTTATATACTTTGTTGTGAAAGTGGAATTCATCATATTCTCTTTCATAAAAGGGGGACCTTTCATCTTCCTCAGCCGTGTAAATATCACGCCAGGCAAAATATGGTTCAATATCATGCATTTTAGAGTAACAAGGATTTGTTAATTTTGATTAATATTTTTTGAGTTAGTCCGCAAATGTAAAATTAAATCGTTTATTCGTTAAGATGAACAACATAAGGAAATTTGTTTTCACCGGTCCGGAAAGTAGTGGGAAAACCACACTTAGTGAATGGATTGCCAATCATTTTGACTTTTTACTGGTTAAGGAATACGCTAGAGAGTATCTCAAAGACTTAGACAGAGCATATACTTTAGAAGATGTATTGACAATTGCCGAAATTCAATCATCAAATGAGAGTGCAAGTTACATGATTGGTCGCTTTCCAATAATTTGTGATACCGATCTTACTGTGATTGATGTTTGGCTTGAACATAAATTTAAATACAAAGTAGGTTGGATATTCAATAAAATCAAAAATAATCTACCTGAAACCTTTTATTTTTTATGTTACCCGGATATTAATTGGGAAAAAGATCCATTACGTGAAAACCCTCATGATCGTTTGGAATTGTTTGATTTATATGAAAATTTACTAATAAAAATTGGTGCAAATTATTTGGTTCTCAAGGGAAGTTTTACAGAGAAATTAGAAATTTGTCAAAAAATCATTCAGGCATAAACGATTATCCCTGCCGCCCATCAGAACTTATAAAAAAACAACACAAAACCAATCATTCAGGTATGTCTCAAAAGTATAAACATCATTTCTATAGAATTACAGAATCGAATTCTAAGTTTTTTCACTTTTAAAATTATTATTGGCGTAAATTGCGCATGTTTTTGTCCCTTCCCTGAACCAAATTGCAAAAATCACATTTAAATATTTCAAAAAACGCTTTCGCTTTATGAGAATTATAAATTTCTTCATAGCTCTTATAGCTTGTAATATTGTTTTTGGACAAGCCATTATTAGTCCAAGACTTAAAAAAATTATTTCAGAACAACCTGAATCATTCCAAAGAGTAGGATTATTGCTGACTGACCGATTTGATATTGTTGGACTAGACGAAAAATTAAACTCTGAAAAAGCTGACCAGAAAACTAGGGTCAAACTTGTAGTTAGTAATCTTCAGGAAAAAGCGAGAGCCACTCAACCCGGTATAATCGAATTTTTAAATAATTCAGGCCAGGTTCGACCGCAATCCATTAAACCTTTATGGATTACAAACATGATTTTCTGTACTGTCAAATCTTCCTATATTGAAACCCTTGCTAAGCGAAATGACATCCAGTCAATTGATCTTGATGCAACATTGCAACAAAGCGAATATAAAAATGAACTTAATCTGCCCTTGTTTTTCTCTCCACAAGGTGCAGAACCGGGTTTAAAAGCTATCAATGCACACAAATTGTGGGCACTTGGATATACAGGATATGGTCGTACAGCTTATGTAGCAGATACGGGTATTGATCCAATTCACCCGGCTTATGCCAACAAAGCTAGATCACTTTTTGTGCCTCAGGATCAAACATGGTTTGACATGGGTGGTTCTTTGAGTCCATCTGATTGCGGTGATCATGGGTCCCATTGTCTGGGAACGATCATTGGATTGGACAGGCTTGCCAACGATACAGTGGGTGTCGCATTCAATGGTCAGTGGATGGGAGGAAAAATATTATGTGGCTCAGGAACGCTAGATAATTTATTGGGGCTGCAGTGGGCTATAAACCCGGATGGTGATGTAAATACTGTAACTGACATGCCTGATGTAATCAATAATTCATGGTATGATCCGGGTATATCTGACGATTGTGCAAGTGGTTACATTGATGTAGAAGCTGCTTTGGAAGCTGCTGGCATAGCCTCAATTTTTTCTGCGGGAAACGCCGGCCCGGACCCTCAAACCATCACACCACCGCACAATATCAATATGAATCTGGTGAATAGTTTTACCATTGGTGCTCTAAATGGAAATTCTGCCATTTATCCGATTGCAGACTTCTCCTCAAGAGGACCCTCGAAATGTGGAGGAACTGGTTCTTTGCTTATAAAGCCGGAAGTATCTGCCCCTGGAGTTTTTGTAAGATCATGCACATACAACAAACAATATGACCTAAAATCTGGAACTTCAATGGCATCTCCCCACACTTGTGGAGCCGTTTTGCTGCTAAAAGAGGCTTTCCCGTATTTAAGCGGATTTGATTTGAAATTGGCTTTATACAATACCTGTACAGATCTTGGTGAACCCGGAGAAGACAATGTTTTTGGTCAAGGTCTGATAAACGTTTGGGCTGCTTATAATTATTTAATCGGACAAGGTAACACTCCTGTCGATCCGCACAGACAGAATGATCTTATTTTGATCGATGTAGAAGTAGAACCCTTCCAATGTGAGCAAACTGTCAGAAGTATCGCTCACATTGAAAATGCCGGAACTGATACTGTGTATCATTTTGTGTTCGAATTTGTTATCACAAACAAGTTAGGAGTACCAACTAATCATAACCAGATTTGGAACGGAATACTGAAGCCTGGTGAAAGATTAAGCTTACCAATCGATCAGGTTTATGCTGAGGTTGGAGAATCAACCATTGATTTCGAAATTGTTCAGGTCAATAATGGTATCGATGGTGGCCCACTTAATAACAGAGTGAAGAAGAAAATATTAATAGTCAATAACCCGATTCATACCGTAAATTTTGCAGCCGGTAAAGATGTGAGTTTATGCAATGGTACAAAAGCAGAGGTTACTTCAAGTTTTGACAAACCCGGGAGAGTAGACTGGTATGATGCCCAAAACGGTGGAAAAAAATTGGGAACAGGCAATCCTTTTCTCCTTTCACCAATTACCAAAAGCGATACAATCTTTATGCAAGCAGTTTATGCAGATGTTATTGGCAGGACTGATATAGATGAACCCTTGAACGAAGATACCAACAAGCCATATGGCGGATTGAGAATGACGGTAAATTATCCTTTCATTCTCAAATCAGTTAAAATTTACAATACAACCAAAGGTGTGCGAAAAATTGAACTCCTTAACAATGGCACTTCAATTTTCTCCAAATCTGTTACATTATCAACCACTGGAGAATCAAGGGTGGTTCTTAATTTCCCGGTACCCGTAGGTGATAATATCAGGTTGGTGTTAGCAGACGAAGCTAAACCACTTGCCTATTCATTGGGGCAATCAACTTTTCCGTATCACGTAGATAATGTTCTCAGTATAGATGGTAACATTGAAAAACCTAGTGATGCTTATTGCTATTTTTATGATTGGCAAATAGAGTATGATGACTTCTGTGGAAGGGTTCCACTCAAAATACCTTTTATTCAAACCCAACCACTCTCTGCAGGGTTCATTGTTGCTGATACAAGCTTTATATTAAAAGGATTGGGTGCGGATGTTCAATTTATTGACACTTCTCTAAATGCGAGCATGAGGAATTGGTGGTTTAGCAATGGCACAACAAGTCTATTATCACAACCAGTTATTAATTTCCAAAATGACGGTTTGTACACCGCCAAGTTGACGGTCTCAAACGATGACGGTTGTTTTGATACCAAAATAAAGAATTTTTATATTTTAGCAGACACCACAACAAGCACTTCAGGTTTATCTTTTGATTCAGCTTATAAGCTTTACCCAAATCCAAGTGCAGGTAGTTTTGTGATTGAATCGTCCGAAATTACTACACTCGAATCCAGGATATCAATTTTTAATAACATTGGAGCAGAGGTACATACTGAAATTTTTAAAAGCTCTGATCTGAAATGGTTCGTTGACGTGAAACAATTACCAGTGGGCTTGTACTTGATTAAATTAACCAACGGGAAAGATAATTTTGTAACAAAATTGATCATTGAATAACTTTTTCATAAAATATCTTTTGAACTTTGCAGTTTAATACAAAAATTCAAATGATCAGAAAGCTGGTATTATTTTGGTTGCTAATCCTTAATGGTGTTTTATTATTCGGACAAAAATTTGAGCCACCAGCTTCAAATAAAGAACAGTTTGAAGCACAATATCAGAAGAGGATAAAACTTGACTCAATAAACGGAGTTTATATTCCCAAAAATACCAATGATGCTTTTGACCAGCTCAACAAAAAAATTGATGCCAAGTCAAAGGAAAAATTCATGAAAACTTCTGAAGATACCATTTCCAGAATAGCTGTCAAGTCACTAGGAAGCTGGATGATACGGAATTGGAGTTTTTTTGAAGGCTCACGCTTAGCTGCATATCTGAAAACCATTGGTGTTTTCCACCCGGAAGACCAGGCTGCATTTCTCGTAATAGGATACTACAGATATCTTAACAAGCTTCCATTGGAAGAAGAAAAACGTATAAAAGAAATTCAAGAAAAAAGGAAAGCTGAAGTCAATGCACGTAAACTCAAAGGAACTTTATTATCTGAGGAGAAACTGAAATCCAACAAGAAATAAGCATTGATCTAAATATTGCGCAGTATATAGTTGAAATTTATTGTTCCAACCTTCGTTTCCATTGTTTGTTAAATCCTTAACATAGCTTTATCAAAGTGAGATTTCTTGAAAATCCAAGCATATTTTTTATTTCAAAAACACCTTATTTGAATAACATAAAGCAAAATGTATACATTTGCGGTAAGTAAGTTTGTACTGAAAAGAAAAAACATTCACATAAATGGCAAAAAATCTCCTTATAGTAGAGTCTCCGGCTAAAGCTAAAACCATTGAAAAATTCTTAGGAAAAGACTTTGTTGTGAAATCAAGTTACGGGCATGTTCGTGATTTGGAAAAAGGCAACAAAGGAATTGATATTGAAAATGATTTTGAACCGAACTATGTTGTTCAACCCGATAAACTCAAAGTAGTTAAAGAACTTAAGGACTACGCATCCAAGTCTGAAGAGATATGGCTTGCAACGGACGAGGACCGCGAGGGAGAGGCAATTTCATGGCATCTTGCGAAAGTATTAGGTCTAGACCTTGATGTAACAAAGCGAATCGTTTTTAGAGAAATTACCAAACAAGCAATTCAAAAGGCAATAACCCAGCCTCGAAAAGTAGACCTGAACTTGGTTGATGCCCAGCAAGCGCGCCGGATTCTTGATAGACTTGTAGGTTTTGAGCTGTCTGAACTGCTTTGGAAGAAAATAAAAGGTCAACTTTCTGCTGGCAGGGTGCAATCTGTCGCAGTTAAACTGGTAGTTGATCGAGAAAGAGAAATTAAAGATTTTAAAATTTCTGCATTTTATAAAATATCGGCATTATTTGAAGTGCAAACTTCAGCCGGAAAGAATACCACCATCAAAGCAGAATTACCTGATCAGTTTGCAACCGAAAAAGATGCTGAAACTTTTCTGTCAAAATGTATCGGTGCTGAATTTAAGATCAAGGACATCCAAGTCAAGCCTTTGAGCAGAAAACCATCTGAACCTTTTACCACCTCCACTCTTCAACAAGAAGCGAGTAGAAAGCTAGGATTCTCGGTCCAAAGAACAATGATTGCAGCTCAGAAACTCTATGAGGCCGGTTATATCTCTTATATGAGAACAGATTCAGTCAATTTGAGTGAAACTGCTATCGCTGCAATAGCTGCAGAGATCAGCTCCAAATTTGGAGAGCAATATGTTCAAACAAGACGATATAAAAGTAAAAATGCGTCTGCTCAAGAGGCACACGAAGCCATCAGGCCATCATATATTGATCGAATTGAAGTAGCAAGTGACCGCGATCAACAAAAATTATATGAACTCATCTGGAAACGCACCATTGCCTCCCAAATGTCTGAAGCAAAAATCGAGAAGACCATAGTTCAGATTTCTATTTCCAGTATTCCGCAAAGCCATTTGATTGCAGAAGGTGAAGTTCTGAAATTTGACGGATTTCTGAAGGTGTACCTCGAGTCAAAAGATGATGATGAAGAAGATGAAAAAGGTATGCTTCCACCACTAAAAATTGGCCAAATACTTCCACTTATCAAAATGGATGCTACCGAACGTTTTACTCGACCCCCAGCCCGATACACGGAAGCAAGTTTAGTGAAAAAATTGGAAGAACTGGGCATAGGGAGACCATCTACGTTTGCTCCAACCATTGGGAAAATCATGGAGGAGAAACGTGGATATGTAGTTAAGCTGAATAAGGAAGGGGTTCCCAGAACATTTCAACTTTTAACCTTGCAAGACGGGAAAATACAGAAAACTGCTCAAAGCGAGCTCACAGGAGCAGCCAAGAACCACCTTTTTCCAACAGATATGGGTGGCATAGTTTGTGACTTTTTAAGTGATCATTTTCAAGATATCATGAGTTATAGTTTTACTGCAGATATTGAGAAAAAACTTGATGACGTTGCAGAGGGTGATACAGACTGGAAAAAGCTATTGAAATCTTTCTATGGTCCATTTCATAAAAATGTGCTGAAAACCGAACAGAATGCTGAAAGAGCAACAGGAGAAAGAATTTTAGGAACGGACCCGGTTACAGGTAAAACTGTTTTAGTAAGGATGTCTCGTTTTGGTCGGCCTGTGGTTCAAATAGGAACTGGTGATGAATTGCTGGCAGACGAAAAACCGGCTTATGCAAATTTGAAACCGGGTCAGGGAATGGATGAAATAGAGTTATCGGACGCCCTCGAGTTATTCAAGTTGCCTAAATCCTTGGGTGAATATGAAGGAGAAGATATAATTGTAGCTTCCGGAAGATTTGGACCTTTTATAAAATTTGGAACATTAAATGTAACCCTTCCAAAAGGAGCTGATCCAATGGCATTGACTTACGATGAAGCTGTTGAATGCATCCAACAAAAAAAACAGGCTGATGCACCAATTGCTGAATTTGAGGGCTTACCTGTTACTGCTGGATCAGGCAGATTTGGTCCTTTCATCAAGTGGAACGATATGTATATAAATGTACCCAAAAAATATGATTTAGCGACGCTGACTCAAACTCAGATTAATGAATTGATTGAAGCTAAGCAGAACAAGGAAAGTAATCGATTTGTGCACAATTGGCCGGATTTGAAACTTTCTGTTGAGAATGGCAGATGGGGACCATTTATTCGATTCGGTAAAAAGTTTATCAATTTACCAAAAAATGCAGAAGGTAAAAAAATGACGGAATCCGACGCGACTCAACTTGATCTGAATGATATAAAAAAATTGGTTGAGGCAGAAGTTCCGGGAGCATTTGACAGCAAGAAAAAGACGAAGACAAAGAAATAATCTTACTTTATTTAAAAATTCTACCCAAAGAGTTAATCAATGTTTTAATTAACTTTGCCAGCAAAATCATACTTAATGTCGGAAAACCCTGAATTGCCTGCAACCAAAAAACAAATATTTCTGCCGTTGATCCTGCTTTCTTGCCTTGCTGTTGGATTTGTCGGCGGCTTTGGGTTTAAAAATTTCATCCCTACTTATCAACGATCAGAAAGCAATGGTGCTGATTCAAATGCAACCGGAAGCATTGATGAGATCATAAGGTTTATTCAAGCGCGATACGTTGATAAACTTTCTTATGAGCAACTCACGGATAAAACCATCCATGGAATATTATCGCAGCTTGATCCCCATTCTACTTATATTTCAAAAGCAGAGCTCCAGTCAGTGAATGAGGAAATGAACGGCGATTTTGAAGGTGTTGGCATCGAATTCCTTTTGATGCGAGATACCATTAATGTTGTTTCAACCATTTACGGTGGCCCCTCAGAGAAGGCCGGAATTCTGGCAGGTGACCAGATTATAAGTGTGAATGATACTTTGGTCGCGGGTAAAAAGCTTGATAATACCGATGTCACAGCACATCTTCGTGGAAAAAAAGGAACCAAAGTAAAGGTGGGTATAAAAAGACCTAGGAAGAAGGATTTAATGTTTTTTAACATTTACCGTGATGAAATACCACTAAACAGTGTCGATGCTGCTTTTACACTGGATGATAAAACTGCCTATGTAAAAATCAATCGGTTTTCAGCTAAAACATATCAGGAGTTTATGGGTGCTGCTGATTCTCTTTTTATAAAAGGTAAAAGGGAAAATCTCATTCTCGATCTAAGGCAAAATCCCGGAGGGTACTTGCAAGAAGCTACAAATATTTTGTCGCAATTAATCCCGGACAGGAATAAACTTTTGGTTTATACAAAAGGTAGAAATTTTAAAAAGACAGAATACGAAACAAACGGCAGAAGTCATTTCAATCTTCGAAAAATTGCAATCTTGATAGATGAAGGATCTGCTTCAGCTAGTGAAATTGTTGCGGGAGCAATCCAGGACTGGGATAAAGGGGTAATCATTGGAAGGAGATCCTTTGGAAAAGGATTGGTTCAGGAGCAATACGATCTTCAAAACGGTGGGGCATTGCGACTTACCATTGCCAAATACTACACACCATCAGGCAGGTGTATTCAAAAAGATTTTGATCATTATAACGATGAAATCGCAACACGTTTTAAAGATGGGGAATTGGAAGGCAAAGTGAAAAATACGCCTAAAGACAGTACTAAATATTTTACTTCTAAAGGTAGGGTTGTTTATGCTTCCGGCGGAATTACTCCTGATATTTTTATTCCTGTTGATACTTCAGCACTGACTGAAACTTATTTTAACCTTCGCCAGTTGGCTTCTGAGTTTATTATTGATGAAGCTAAAAATAACAGCAACCAATATCCAAAAGAACTAAAAAACTACTTAGCTGACTTTGGACTGCAAGATAGACTTTTTGCGAAATTTGAGCAATTTTTATCCAAAAAGGGGGATTTCAAAAACATGATTGCAAAAACCGGTGTAAAACGGAAAATTAAAAACTTCACCCGTGCCAGATTGGCCCGACAATTATATGGCAACAATGCATTTTTTATGGTACAAAGCCAATATGATGAAGCAGTAACAAGCGCAATTCGGCAATTTAACTCTCCCAAACTAATTCCCATCAAATAAGAATATGTTTAAATTTCAATTTTCTGAACCCTAAACTTTGCCAAATGAAACAATATCACGACTTATTACAGCACATACTCGATAATGGAGTTCAAAAAAGTGATAGAACAGGCACAGGTACCCTCAGCGTCTTCGGTTACCAAATGCGTTTTAATTTACAAGACGGTTTTCCTTTGGTTACTACAAAAAAGCTTCACTTAAAGTCCATAATTTATGAGTTATTGTGGTTTTTGAATGGCGATACGAATATAAAATATCTTAATGAGCATGGAGTAAAAATCTGGGATGAATGGGCGAATGAAAATGGGGATTTAGGACCGGTATATGGTAAACAATGGCGGTCTTGGGAAACCAAAGATGGCAGAGTTATAGACCAAATTTCAGATGTAGTCCAACAATTAAAATCAAACCCTGATTCAAGAAGAATTATTGTAAATGCATGGAATGTGGGTGAACTGAACGAAATGGCTTTGTCACCTTGTCACTGTTTATTTCAGTTTTGGGTAGCAGAGGGTAAACTTAGTTGTCAATTGTATCAGCGATCAGCTGACAGCTTTTTAGGTGTACCATTCAATATAGCTTCCTATGCTTTGCTTACAATTATGCTGGCTCAGGTTTGTGAACTTCAGCCGGGCGAGTTTATACACACATTTGGTGACTTGCATTTATATAATAATCATGTTGATCAGGCAATGCTTCAACTAAAACGCGAGCCATTTCCTCTTCCAACACTAAAAATTAATACAAATGTTAAAGATATTTTTTCATTTAGCTTCGAAGATTTTGAGATTCAAAACTACCAATATCACCCTCATATCAGGGCAGAGGTGGCAGTTTAATGCGTTAAGATTTCCTTAACACTATTTAGAATTTCTCTAAATAAAAATAAGAATGACAATATATTTTGGTTAAAATATTAGGAAATGTATTTTTGCGGTGACAATTAAATGACAATATCGTTTTAGTCTGATTTTAGTTCTAAACTGAATGAAAATTCTTCAAACAATGGGCAAAAAAATTATTTTTTTTAAAGGGTCTGCACTCGCTTTTTTCTTTCTATTATCTGTAGTGCTTTCCGCTGCTCCTGATGTCAACGCGGGCAAAGATCTCTTCAAAGCAAATTGTGCTTCGTGTCACAACAAGAACATGAAAGATGACCTTACGGGTCCGGCTTTAGGCGGAGTTGAGCAAAGATGGTCAGGCAAGGAAAAATTGCTTTATTCCTGGATCAAAAATTCACAAGGTGTAATTGCATCAGGCGACGCTTATGCTGTGGCACTTTATAATAAATACAATAAATCACAGATGTCTTCTTTTCCAAACTTGAAAGACGAAGATATCGCTTCAATACTCGCTTACATTGATGCTGCCTACACCGGGAAACTCGCTGGAGCACCTGCAGCAGCTGCAACAGGGGCAGCAGCAGGTCCTCAAGAGAAATCTGACAGCAACATCCTGTTCTGGTTGATTGGTGGCATTTTGGTATTAATTGCTTTCATCATGTTGAGGGTTGTCCAGTCTTTAAATGCATTGGCTCAGGCAAAAGAAGGACTGCCGGTTGATGCACCAAAGAGTTTACGACAAATGGTTACCTCAAAAGGAATGGTTGGTTTTGCAATTTTTGCACTCATCGTTCTTGGTGGTTACACAACCGTTAACAATGCCATCAACATGGGTAGAATGCAAGGTTATCAACCTGATCAGCCAATAAAATTTTCACACACAACACATGCAGGTTTACATAAAATCGATTGTCAATATTGCCATGATGGAGCAAGAAGAAGCAAGCAGTCAGTTATTCCTGCTGCAAACACTTGTATGAATTGTCACAAGGCAATTAAGGTAGGATCAAAATACGGAACCGGTGAACTAACCAAAATTTTCGCATCCATCGGTTTTAACCCTAATGACGACA
>JAEUUM010000295.1 GCA_016787375.1 Saprospiraceae bacterium | reverse complement strand
TCACACCAAGGGTCAATGATCCGGCACCAGGAACAGTAACTTTTCCGGGATTAAATGCCATATCAAAATTTTCAAGTGCCGCGTCTTGTGCGCTTGCTGTAAATCCCGATACAGAGCCTATGTTTACATTGGAGCTGGTGCCTGCACCTCCAATAACAGTAAAACAAATCTCAAACAATGTGGCATTATTTGGTATTGAAACACCTGTAGCCATTTGTCCGGCCATTGCTTGCCAGTTAAATCTGAGAAATCCTCCAACCACTGTAAATGGACCGGCTCCAATATTGCAATTACTGATTCCCAATAAAGAATTACAGTTTTGTACATTACTTAAAGTTAAAACTGCTGGGTCCCATGTTAATGCAAACTTTAAATTAACAAGGCTATCAAAATTGGTTGGAGTGATTTTTACGCAAACCGTTGAACCGGTTGAGCCGACAACCTGAGCACCAGTCAACGTTATCTTTTCAGGCGCTCCACCACAATTACCCGAAGTGACAGAACCATCAACAAGATTAAAATCACTTATATTGCCATTTACATCGCTGAATTCATTTTTAGAAAACTGCTCATCTTTAAATATCACCGGCACTTTTGTACCTAAAGGAGAAATAACTGTGAAACAGATTTCATATAATACACTACCATCCGGTAAAGTAAATCCATTAGGTGCAGAATTAGGGTCAGCGAACCAACTTAAGAAAAGTGCTGAACCACTAAAATTTATATCATTCGAGCAATTCAACCCAATGGTAGAATTGCAATTTTTTACACTTTTAAACTGAAGTTTTGTTACGTCCCATTCGATCCTCATTTGCATAAGGGTAATGTTTGTAAAATCCTTCAATGCCGAAACTTTTACACATATTTCAGAACCCGGATCACATATCTCATTTGAAATACCAATTGTGAATTTGTCGTATTGTACCGTACCTGTAATCAATAAATTAGCAGGGGTGGTAGGTGGAAAAGATTCAAAAACATTTCCGTTACCATCAATGGCCTCACAAACATAAGGCGCCCCACAAGGAACAGTAACCTGTGTTGTGCCCGGTGATTTAGCTTTAACAGTGAATTTAAACAATTCGGTGCCGTTTGGCAATTGTTTAGGCTGAAAATTAGGATCTAACCAGGAAACTTTCAATCCTTCGGGAAACACAGGATCTCCAGGTGGAATGTAGTTAAGATTAAATTCTGAAAGCTGAGGGTTGATATCTGAGTAACTGACAAAGTCGAGTTTACCCGAATCAAACAAGACTGTAAATTCAACCGAAATATGGTTAAAATTATCAGTTGTCACACTGTATGTGATGGTTTCATCAACATTGATTGTGGCATCCAGTGGTGTGATCTTGATCGTAGGAGCCATCGCTGATGTTTGTGCTACTGAAATGGCTAAAAAGAACAGGATCATTGAAAAAAATTTGTTCATGTCCTAGGATTTGGGAAGTGATTTAAAAGGTTTTCGTCGATTTTATTTAATTAACTTTTATTAGTTTGCGTGATAAAGTAGTGTTATTTGATTTTAGTGTAACAAAGTAGCTACCCGGAAGTGGAATATCACTCTGGTCCAGTTGAATACTATTTTTGCCTGAGCCAAAGTTTCCATCTACTTTTTTAACTTGTTTTCCGCTTGGGTCTGTAATAATTATGGATAAATTACCGGCCGTTGGCATCTCCCAAGTTATTTTTGTGTTGTTAACAAATGGGTTAGGATCTGGATTGTATAGCTTGATGTTATCTTTTTCTGTCCAAAGTTCATTAGTATTTACCGGGAATTTTATGGTAACCTTACCAGTTCCTTTTACAACCGGAACAAGCACACCGGCGGTGTCATAAGCTTCGGCAAACACCGGGCTGTCCTCAACTTTAACTGTTGTACTTTCTCCTTTCTTTCCAACCACATCAAATACAAAAGTTAACATGGTACTACCATCAGCCATCATATTGCCTAGTGGCTGAAATGAAGTCCATAAAAGGCCAATTTTTCCGGCTGCCAGAGTATCGGGGTCAGCTCCAATCATGTCCGCAGAAAGACCCGGAAGATTAAAATTTTTGACCGTGTCATATTTCATAATTGCAGGATTCCAATTCAAAGAGAATTGCAATCCTGTTAAATTTTTAAAATTTTTCACTTTGATGTTCACTTCAGCTTTACCGCCAAGTTCAACAAGTGAAGTATCCGGAGTGAGGTAGAGTTGTGCCGACAACGGCGCAGATGCTACCATTATATAAATAAGCAGGGTCAGTAATTTTTTCATAGGATATATACAACTTTTTGTGTTTAGTAAATAATTCAAAGCCTTAATAAAGGTGTAAGTTGTTTTGGTTTGTTTTGGTGTATTGTAAAAATCGGCGAGCTTAAGTTCATGATACGAATCAGAATCAAAAAAAGTTTCCGATTTCATGAATTTAATGATATGGTCTCTTCGATTCGTTTTATTCATGGGATCATAATTTATAATACACTTCCAAGGCTTTGGTTCTATAATAGAATTAAAGACCCTGGTATATTATCTTTTGATTTGTATAGGTATCATTATGAGTTTGCCTGGTATATTGGGTAGGAATATTTTCAATCCTTTGTGAAGTTGATTTTGCAAGGAAACCAAGCTTGATAAAATAAAAAGTGTTAGCTTTTTTAAGGTCATGGGATTAAATTTTTTTGATCAATTGGAATTGATCCGGTTTATAAATATGTTTGTTAATTGCAGTACGTTACATAAACTATGCCAAAAACATTTTAATAATCTTTAATATGTTCTGTCCCGAATCCACAAACAAAGTTATCCGAGATTAAAACAAAAGGATATAACCTGTTTTGGGTATTTTATAAATAAAATCAATAACTAATATTTACTCAAACTAATAAATATTGTAAAATTAATGTTGCTTTTTTGAACAAGGAATTAAACTAATATTTGTCGCTATTTCAGCAGATTCTACTTCAAACGATTCACTGAATGTTATCAAACAGGTTGATACATTAAACAATTCCATCCACGTTGTAAAAATCATTTAAATTGCCTGAATTTTTAAACTAGATACTTATTAAATTAAAGATTGTGATTTTTTTCTCAAATTACTTATTTTTATAATAATGATAATTGCTCTGTTGGGTTATCTTTGCGTCCAATTCCACAAAAGCATACTATGCCAAAAGACCCTTCCATTCGTTCCGTGCTAATTATTGGCAGTGGACCCATCATCATCGGACAAGCCTGCGAATTTGATTATTCTGGTACTCAAGCCTCAAGATC
>JAEUUM010000189.1 GCA_016787375.1 Saprospiraceae bacterium | reverse complement strand
TGACGATGGTGACATAAGCAATAATTTTTTTGGTGGAGGTTCTGCAGGCTTTCCAGAAAACTACAAAGCAGGACTCAATTATAATTACGACCATAAAAAAAGCAAATTTACAGGCACTTACTTTTACAACCAAACCGGTCTCATTTCAAATACCACAAGAACAGGTCTTACCTTTTTACCTGATGCAAATCTTAATAACTTAAATCTAAATAGAACTGACAATGTGTCCAAGAACCATGCTGCAGATTTTCGATTTGAAAACGATATAGATTCACTTAACACGATTATTGTCACCGCTAATCTATCATCTACAGACCAGAATTTAAGCAATAATGGCGAAATAACCTTGAACAGAGAAAATATTGGTGTTAATACACTTTCGAATAGCACAGTATTTAACAATGCAATCGATAGAACTTCTTATTTGACACGTTTTAATGCCGTGTATCGAAAGAAATTCAAGAAAAAAGGCAGAAGTTTGGGGCTGAGTTCAAATTTTGTATATAACAATACAAACAGGTCGTCAAACCAATACTCTGACAATAGATTTTACAATATTCAGGGTGTTCAAGATTCAGCATTGGTGGTCAATCAATTAAATACGACCAAATCTGATAAACAGGAAATTGGCGCTAACGCAATTTATACTGAACCACTTCATAAAAAATTCTTTTGGTCTACATTTTATAATTTTAATAATAGGGTAGAAAATGTAAATCGGGATGTTACCGATGTTCAAAATGGCAACATTTCGGCCAATGATTTTTTATCAAGATATTACGATAATCATATATTGACAAACAGATTAGGGTCATTTGTCCGGTATTCGTATCAAGGGACAAATATTTCAGCGGGTGTTGCACACCAAAGATTTGACCTGAAAGGAGATTATGAAGCAGGCCCGACATCAGGAATTAAAGGCAAAGTTGACAGGGTTTTTTACAACTGGCTTCCCAATATTGATATGAATTTTGATTTAAAAGGTAATAAATATCTAAACGCTAGTTACAGTGTTACAGCTTCTGAACCTTCAATAAGAGATCTCCAGCCGATCATTGATAACAGCAACCCACTTTATATCAGGGTTGGAAATCCGGATTTAAAACCACAAGTCGAACATCAATTTTCTGTTGGTTTTAACAAATTTGATCCCATTAATTTTATTCGGTTTTCTGTGAATGGAAATTTCAGTTATTACCAAGATCAGTTAATTTCAGAACAACAAGTAAGTAGCAGCTTTGTCACTACATCCAGGTCCATCAATTATACCGGTGGTCAAAGTTTTTGGTTTTGGAGCAATTTCGGATTTCCAATAATAAAGAATAAATTCACCGTTAATCTTGGCTATAACCCTAGTTATCAATTAAGCAATGCATTTGTCAATGACAGTCTGAACAAAACGAACACCCTTGGCAACAGAGGTTCAGTTAGGATAAATTTTACCCCTATTGAAAATCTTAGTATTTACTTAAATGGCTCTCTCAGATTGAGTGATACAAAATATAACATCAATACCAGCCAAAATCAGTCAACTATTGATCAGGTTTATGACATTGAATTTAATGCAAAGCTCTTTTGGGGTCTATATTTGAATTCGTCATTCGCATATAATAAATATGAAAATAAACGGTTCGGTTTCAACAGAGAGATTCCTATTCTTAATATTAGTTTGTACAAACTTGTGCTTAAAAACAACAGAGGTGAAATTAGGGTCTCACTTTATGATGCATTTAACAAAAATGTGAGTATTTCTCAAAGTTCAAATTTTAATACAGTAAACCAAACCTCCACCGAAACTCTTTCAAGATATGCCATGTTGAGTTTTAGCTACAATATAAGGGGAATGAAAGCAAGTACTAAATCAGAATCCTGGTGGTAATCAATAATCTATTATGAAAAAATTGAAATTTAATATTCTTGTTGTAATGATATTTTTGTCTGGCATTTCAAATTTGTCAGCTCAAAAATTTGAGGGTGAGATTACCTATGAACGGACTTATTATTGGGTTAAAGTAAACAATAGGCTGCCTTTCTTGAGTGATGAGGAGAAGGACAGAATGAAATATACCTACGGATCAAAGGACGGCTGGTCCACCAAAATGAAACTATCCGTTGCAAATAATCAAACTGTATACACTTATCTCGACCAAGGGGCCTCTGAATCAGGTGATTGGACTTGGAGACAGGATGAATTCATCATATTCAGAGATTTGACTACCATGCATAGAAAGGAGATGATTGAAACTTTGGGAAAGTCATATTTAATTGATGAACCACTTCATTTTCCAAAATGGAAAATTCTTAATGAAATTAAGGACGTTGCAGGCTATTTATGCATGAAGGCTGAAACAATTGATACCATAAAAAATCAAAAAATTGTTGCCTGGTTTAGTGATCAAATTCCTGTAAATGGCGGTCCGGAACTATTGGCAGGCCTTCCCGGAATGATTCTGGAACTCGATATCAACCAGGGTTGTGTGGTGATTACAGCCTTATCTGTCACAGAAAAGAAACTGGAAAACGGGCTGCCCCTGCCGAAAAAGTGGAAAGGCAAAAAGATAAGTGATTTCGATCTTCAAAAAGCTACGAAAAAACACATCGATGAGTCAATTAAAAATAAAAGGAATCCTTTTTGGGGTCTCAGGTATTAACCCAGAAACACAAAACACAAATAGCCTGCTCATTTGAGCAGGCTATTTGTGTTTTATCAAAAACAGCTTGATTTTATTTCATTTTAGACCAGGTCTCGATATCTTTTGTGTTCATCTTGACATACTCCTCATTCTTTTCAGTCTTTGCCATCTCTGTAGATTTTTTTGCAACCTCTATTGCTTCTTTGTACCTGTTGAGTTTGGCAAGAGCCAAAGCTTCTTGTCTTAAATAATAAAATTTTGGTGACATTTCATTTGCTTTATGAAGCCATTGATATGCTTGGTTTGCATCCTTGTCATTTTCAAGATAATATCTTCCCGCAGCATAATAATCGCCCGCTTTTGGTCCTCCAAGTGCTTTTTCAATGTCTTTCATAACTTTTATGTCCGGGTTTACTGTTATTTTACATGCAGTTGTTACATTTTCCCATGTTAGTTTCAAAATCGCAGAAGTGTTTCTGAGTTCGTCAAAATCAAAAGTTAATGTTTCTGTCTTGTTGTTTACCATATTTACCGGAGTTTTTACCCTTAAAGCAACTTCTTCCTCTTTCCATTCTTCCGGAAGTCCCCAGCTTGTGGTATTTTTGTAGAAAATCCATTCAAAATTAAATTTATCCGGAACGGTATATATTGCGTATTCACCAGCTTTGAGTGCTTGGCCTTCGATCATAATGTCATCAGAAATTTTTAACAACGTAGCTTCATTTGCTCCGGTTCTCCATTTCTCTCCGTATGGTACCAAATCGCCAAAAACCATTCTTGACCTTGCGCTGGGTCTGGAATAGCTAATTGTGAAATCAGTTAGGCCAATTTTTTGCATTATCGTCGCCTTTGGGCTTGGTTGAGGTGTGGTGATCTGGGCATTTAATCCCTGAATTGCTAATCCTACAAATAAAAATAAAAATAATCTTTTCATGTATTTAATGAATTTTGGTTGATTAATATATGTTTGATCCATAAACAAATTTTTAGGTCTTAGGTTGAGTTATTTTAATTTTTAATTATTTCTACTTTTTGAAAATCAATTTTTCCCTCAACTTGAACATTTAAAAAATATAACCCATCAGGATAATTTGAAACATCTATTTTGACCAACCCTTCAGGA
>JAEUUM010000169.1 GCA_016787375.1 Saprospiraceae bacterium | reverse complement strand
AACAACTAATAGAATACTTAGTAACGACAAAAACAATTGTTTAATTTTATGTAACATATATATATAATATCAGTATATGTGTTTATCCGATAAGTAAACAATAACCGACCATGAAAAAAATTCTTGCTCTAATCCTATTTTCTTCAATAGGCGTTTGTGGGCTGTTCTCACAATCATACAAACAAAAAGTAACTGATTACATTCGCAAGTATAACCATATTGCTCTTGAAAATAAGGACCGATTCAACATACCGGCAAGTATTATTCTGGCTCAAGGTATTTTAGAGTCTAATGCCGGGTACGGTATGCTTGCTGATAGTGCCAACAACCATTTTGGCATTAAATGTAAAGATCAATGGCTGGGAATGGTTTATTATAAAGAGGATGATGACCTGGATACTCTTGGGAATCTTACTTTGTCCTGTTTTAGAAAGTATGACACTCCTGAAGAATCATTTGCTGACCATTCACTTTTTTTAACTGGTAATCCAAGGTATGCCCGATTATTTTTATTGGATAAAAACGACTACGTCAGCTGGGCTGAAGGACTTAAACAGTGTGGTTATGCCACAGCACCACACTACGCCAAAACGCTCATTGATCTGATTGAACGGTTCAACTTAAATGTATTTGACAATATGGATGCTTCGGTGGCAGAAAATCCATTTGAAATTTACTTGACTTACAATTTCATCCAAACACAGTTACAATCTACTAACAATAAGGATCAATTGTCAGTCAGTTTGCCTGATTATTACCAGGGAACATTTTCATTAGGTGAAAATAATAAGTCAGAAGAAACTAAAAATTAGTTGTCTTCACGCACTACTTCATCTTCGAAATTCCTTTCTTTCTTGACGATTGGGTTTTTGTGATCGATGTCGTATTTTTTTCGGTTTCGAACTACATCATATGCCATAAGCAATGCGTTCCTAAATGAGCGCTCATCTGCTAAATTTTTTCCGGCAATATCATGGCCAACTCCATGATCGGGTGAAGTTCTAACAAATGGCATTCCTGCCGAGTAGTTAACACCTTCAGAGAATGCGAGGGTTTTAAATGGAATTAATCCCTGATCATGATACATTGCAAGAATTGCATCAAACTTTTTAAATTGCCCTGAGCCAAAAAATCCGTCCGAAGAATATGGTCCATATATTAATATGCCTTGATTTTTTAACTCAATAATAGCAGGTCTCACTATTTTCTCATCTTCTTCACCAATTAAACCGTCATCGCCGGAATGTGGATTCAAACCCAATACGGCAATTTTACCCTTTTCGAATCCAAAATCACGAGCCAATGATTTGTTCAAGATTTTTACCTTTTCCGCAATCAGCTCTTTTGAAATTGTTTTAGAAACGTCTTTTAATGGAATGTGCCCAGTTACCAAACCAACTTTAAGATCATGCGAAGTCAGCAGCATCAAGTTTGCTGAATTGAATTCATGAGCAAAATATTCAGTATGGCCTCTGTATGGAAATTCGTTGCTGTAAACTGATTGTTTTTGAATCGGAGCAGTTACCAGACCGTCAATCAATCCATCTTTTAAGTCTTTAGTAGCTTCAACTAAGCTAATTACTGAGTATTTTCCAGACTCGGCGCTGGCTAACCCAAGAGTTATGTTGACATTTTCCTGCCAACAAGTTATGATATTGACTACACCCTTTTGCGCCTGATCAGCAGACCTGATTTGGTTCAAAGGAAAGTCTGCAACACTGGTTATGTTTTTATGGTATGACACTACTTTTGGCGACCCATAAATAATCGGTGCAAAATTTTTATAAATTAAATTATCCTTTAAGGTTTTGATGATAACTTCCAATCCGATGCCATTAATATCACCAATAGAAATTCCTATTTTTATGGTTTCCATTTAACTTTTTTATTTATTTATCTTTTTAAGAACGACAAAGTTAGGCAACTAAGACTTATTTTTATGATTTATAAGCGATTTCTCAAAACAAACTGATGAAGGCAAAGAAGTCCTTTGGACAACATTTTTTAATTGACAATGATGCAGTTGCTGAGATCGTTAAAAATTTCAATGCCCTGAATAAAACCACAAATGCACTTGAAGTTGGTCCCGGAATGGGTGTATTAACAAAATTGCTCTATGAATCTTACCCTAATATGGTAGCCGTTGAAGCAGATAAAGATATGACAGCATATCTGAGAAAAAATTTCATCCGACTAAACTTAACTGAGGGTGATTTTCTGAAAGAAGATATTAAAAACCTGATGGGTGATCAGCCTTTTGGATTGGTTGGCAATTTTCCATACAACATTTCTTCTCAGATAGTTTTTAAGATGCTTGAAAATAAAGATTTGATACCGGTAATGGTGGGTATGTTCCAAAAGGAAATGGCGGACAGAATAATTGCGCCTCCCGGAAGCAAAACCTACGGGGTTATATCAGTTTTGACTCAAGCTTATTATGAGGGAACTTTACTTCTCAACTTAAAACCCTCCGCTTTCGATCCTCCTCCAAAAGTTGATTCTGCTGTCATCGCTTTGATCAGAAAGCCAAATCCACCAAAAGATTATAATGAGGCACTCTTCAAAGAAATTGTCAAAACAACTTTTAATCAAAGACGTAAAATGATTAGGAATACGCTAAAAAATTATTTGCCTGATCATCTTTTGCAAGATACTTTTTTTCATAAAAGACCCGAAACCCTGAGTTTGGATGAATTTATTCAATTAACTAAAACCATAAAAGAACATGAGCCTTGAAGCTAAAATCAACGAAGATCTAAAAACTGCCATGAGAAACAAGGACCAAGGTGCATTGAGAGCAATCAGAGCGATTAAATCCTCGATTTTACTTTTCAATACAAGTGGTTCAGGAGAAGAACTCAATGAAGAAAATGAAATAAAACTTCTACAAAAACTTGTAAAACAGAGAAAAGATTCACTGGAAATATACAGGCAACAAAACAGACCTGAGCTGGCATCTATAGAGGAAGAAGAAATTGCAATCATTGAACAATATTTACCAAAACAAATGAATGCTGATGAACTCAGCGCATTTATTCAAACACTCATCCAAGAAAATGGAATAACAGAGCTGAAAGAAATGGGTAAAGTAATCGGGCTGGCATCTAAAGCACTGGCGGGTCAAGCTGAGGGTAAAGCGATATCTGAAGAGGTAAAAAAACAGCTCTCAAATAAATAATTTTAATTTAAATATATATTTTCTATCTATTTGACTATCTTTAACTCTTGAGACTAAATTGAACTTATGTCAAAATTAAAATTTATTGTTGTCGCATCAATCTTTTTCTCGATGTTCGCCTGTAAGAAAGAGACCATAATCATTGACGGCAACAACCCTCCATTTTACGATAAAGTTCCAACCATAAAGATTCAAAATTATGTCAACAGAATTTTCATCGATTTGGTTGGTCGTGAACCTCTTGACACCGAAATGGACGAAAATGTAGATTTTCTCAGAAAAAATAACCTTTCTGCTGAATCCAGACGAGTAATTATACACAAGCTTCAAACAGATACATCTTTTATAAGTGGAGATGGCTCTTACAAAAAGGCTTATTCACAATATATGTACAACTTGGCAA
Source organism: Saprospiraceae bacterium (assembly GCA_016787375.1). GTDB lineage: Bacteria > Bacteroidota > Bacteroidia > Chitinophagales > Saprospiraceae > JAEUUM01. The sequence goes on along the minus strand of JAEUUM010000169.1, from coordinate 63 downwards.
AAATAAGAACCATTGAAGGTGCTTCTGATGATGAAATAAATTATCTGCTGGGGCCATTGTATT
>JAEUUM010000109.1 GCA_016787375.1 Saprospiraceae bacterium | reverse complement strand
GTTTAATGCGCCTATTGATCTAAACAATAGTAAAATCATAGTTTGAGACTTCATAGTTTTGCTGCATGATTGTTCTTTTTACCCCGATTTGCACTAATTTCGTCGCTTGAAAACAACTCAACCTAATTAACTTCTGACAATAAATAAATTTCATAATTTCACACCACACGATGGAAAACTTAATAAAATGCCCTCAATGCAGTCATCAGTTTCCGGTTGAAAATGCATTGTTTCAGCAGGCAGAAGAAAAAATAAGAACTGAATACGATAAAAAACTAGCGGAACAATCAGCATTGTTCAATTCTCAACAAGAAGCTCTGAAACAGGAAAAAATACTCTTTGAACAAAATAAAGCCAAAGAGAACGAAATCTTTCAACAAAGACTAAATAAGAAAATTGATGAGGAACGCCTGTTACTCTCTAAGAAAAACGAACAGGCTATTTCCGACAAACTCAAAGAACTCGAATCAGAGAAGCTCAAAATAAAAAAGAAAACCCAAGAAGAATTTGAGCTTAAAATGAAAATGCTTCAGGAAGAAGTAGAAGCAAAAAAATCAGAAAACTCCAAGCTCCGTCAAATGGAAGTTGAGTTCCTGAAAAAAAACCGTGAATTACTTGAACGTGAACAAGAACTGCAATATCAGTTTGAGAAACAACTGGTCGAAAAAACCCAGGAGATTCAAACCCAAACCCAAAAAAAAGAGCAAGAGAGGAGTGAAATGAGAATCAAGGAATTCGAAAAACAACTTGAAGACCAAAAGAAACTTATTGAGGAAATGAAACGCAAAGCAGAACAAGGTTCAATGCAGATGCAGGGTGAAGTGCTTGAACTTGCTCTGGAGGAACTTTTAAAACAAACCTTCCCACATGATCAAATTGACGAAGTTGCCAAAGGAGTAAAAGGAGCCGACCTCATTCTGACCGTCATAAATAATTTTCAAAAACCATGTGGTCAGATAATTTTTGAAAGCAAACGCACCAAAATATTCAGTGATAGTTGGATAGATAAATTAAAGGATGATCAAAGAATGCAAGGTGCTGCATTGGCAGTAATCGTTTCAGAAGTATTGCCAAAAGACATGGTGAGATTTGGCAGAAAAGACGGTGTCTGGATTTGTACTTACCATGAAGTGACTTCTCTGGTCTTCGTTTTGCGTGAAATGCTTATGAGAGAATCAGCGGCCAAGGCTGCAGAGGAGAATAAAGGAGATAAAATGTCAATGTTATATAACTATCTGATCGGTGAAGACTTCCACCAGCGTATTGAAGCAATAGTAGAAGGATTTTCCTCCATGAAGATAGAAATGGAACGCGAAAAACGCGCTATGCAAAAGATCTGGAAAGAACGTGAAAAGCAAATTGAAAAGGTAATCACAAACACCATTGATATGTATGGCTCAATCAAAGGAATTGGCGGTGCGGTTATCCAGCCGGTCAAAGCTTTAGAGTTGCCATTTGCAGACGAATTGGAAGATGAATAAAACTGAATAAAATGACTCAAAAATTATTAAGCATTTCAAGTGCAATACTTTTGCTGGTTGGTGTCTATGTTGTAGGACCTAAAGCAGAATATCCACCATTTGACAACAAACCCCTTTCTACGAAACTTAACATCAAAGATGTTGATAGTCTGGTAAACCTCCAAGAAGGCCGCGCCGGGAAAATAAAACCTGATAATCAATCCCGAATCGTTTGGATTGACTCAACTGAACAAACTGAATATTCAGTTGTATACCTGCATGGTTTTTCAGCGAGTCAAGGTGAAGGCCGACCTGTGCATGAAGCGTTTTCAAGGAGATACGGGTGCAATTTATACCTCCCCAGACTTGCCTATCACGGTCTGGATAACAAAGATGCATTTGCTGATTTAACACCTTCCGGTTTGGTAAATTCAGCAAAAGAGGCCATTCAAATTGGTAAAGCAATTGGTAAAAAAGTAATTCTTATGTCGTGTTCTACTGGAAGTACTCTTGCCACATACCTCGCTGCCAATGACCCCGATATATATGCTTTGATACTTTTTTCTCCAAATATTGATCTGTATGATAAGAGATCAAAGTTAATCACCGGGCCATGGGGCAAACAACTGTTGAAGATCATCGAAGGAGGTGATTATCACTCTTGGGATGCTCCAAAAACTGCCGAGCAATACTGGTATCTTCGCTACAGAAATGAGGGAATTCTGGGTATGAAATATCTCCTTGATAAAACCATGACAAATGAGACATTTGAAAAAATAAGCCAACCGGTTTGGTTAGGATATTATTACAAGGATAAAAATCATTTTGACGATGTGGTATCCATTGATAAAATGAAATACTTCTTTGATAAAATAGATACACCGGTTGAGTTAAAAAGAATGAAAGCATTCAGCGAGGCAAATAGCCACATGATGGTTTCGGATATATTTTCCAAGCAGATTCCTGAAATAGAGCAGGACCTGTACCAGTTCACTGAGGAGATCCTAAATATTTCTTCAAAATAATAATTATTTCAAACAATAGCGGAACTCATAATCACGTTTATTTGTCATTATGTAAAGTTTATTTTACTTATTGTCAATTTTAAACGTCTAAAAAATTTAAATTATGAAATCCAATTATTTGTTTCCGCATTCCTGTAAAAAATTAGGCTGGTTCGTTTTGATTCCCTTTTTACTTTTAGCTATTGCCTATTTTGCTCTGAAGTTAGAACCAGAGTGGCTAAATGTCAAGGTTTTTGCCATATTTGATGATGAATTCTTTGGAAAATTTAAGTTTTTTCATTTTGTACAAAATAACATCATTGATGAAATCATCAGTATTGGGATATTGGTAGGAGGCTTTTTAGTAGCATTTTCAAAAGAAAAGATTGAGGATGAATTTATTTCAAAAATAAGGTACGAATCATTGCTATGGGCTACATACCTAAATTACGCGATTCTGGCTTTCAGCATTATTTTTATGTATGGGGGCATCTTTTTCTGGGTTATGACCTTCAATCTTTTTACTATTTTAACATTTTTTATCATTCGGTTTAACTGGATTATTTACTCATACAAAAAGCAAATTGAAGATGAAAAATAATTTGAAAGTTCAAAGAGCAATTAAAAATATTACTCAGGAGGAGCTTGCCAAAATCATTGGCGTTAGCAGACAAACCATCAATGCAATTGAGCTCACCAAATATGTTCCATCTACAGTTTTGGCGCTCAAATTATCAGAATATTTTGAAAAAACGGTAAATGAAATTTTTACTCTAGAACCTGAGGACAAGGGAATGTAACACCAAGATCCATGCTACAACAATTAAGATTTTGCTCATTGTTTCAGTTAATATTGCAATAAAAATTCAAACATTTCCTAATTTCGTGGTTTAATAAAAATTGTATGCAATTTCTAAATTTAGTAGGCAAAAGAATTATTGTACGGGTAGATTTTAACGTTCCACTCGACAGTAATCTGAACGTAACCGACGACACCAGAATAAAAGAATCCATCCCCACCCTTAAATATCTATTGAATCTGGATGGTGTATCGCTGGTTTTGCTATCACATTTAGACAGACCATTAAAAAAATTATTGCCTGATGGTACAATTGATGTCAATAGATTTTCATTAAAAAATATCCTGCCGAACCTAACAGATTTGCTCGGTTGTGAAGTGTTATTTGCAGACGATTGTATTGGGGAGCCTGCAGAAACATTAGCAAAATCTTTAAAACCTGGTCAAGTTTTATTGCTTGAGAATACCCGATTTCACAAAGAAGAAGAAAAAGGCGATGAAACTTTCAGCAAAAAGCTTGCTGGGTTAGGTGAGGCTTATATCAATGATGCATTTGGCACTGCTCACAGGGCTCATGCCTCAACATGCATAATTGCCAATTATTTTCCAAAAAACTTAAAAGCATTTGGTTTCCTCATGAAAAAGGAATTGGCCAGTGCTAAAAGGCTGCTGGTTAATCCTGACAAGCCATTTACGGCCATAATAGGTGGTGCAAAAGTATCAGACAAAATCCTGTTGCTAGAAAAAATGATTGATTCAGTTGACAACATGATCATTGGAGGCGGAATGGCGTATACTTTTTTCAAAGCCTTGGGTGGGCAAGTTGGCAAATCACTTGTTGAAGAAGATAGAATTGAAAATGCCGGTGAAATATTAAAAAAAGCAAAAGGCAAAATCAAACTTTTATTACCTGAAGACAGCATTGCAGCTAATGCATTTACAAATGAGGCTCAAACCATGAACGTAGATAATATGTTCATCCCAGATGACATGATGGGTCTCGACATTGGCCCAAAGGCTATAGCATCATTTACCGAAACGATTGCAAGTTCAAGATCAATATTGTGGAATGGCCCAATGGGTGTATTTGAAATGCCTAATTTTTCAAAAGGTACATTTGAAATAGCAAAAGCAGTTGTAGCTGCAACAGAAAGAGGTGCTTTTTCATTAATAGGTGGTGGTGATAGCGCTGCAGCCATTCATCAAATGCATTTTGAAGACAAGGTAAGCTTTGTATCTACAGGAGGTGGGGCCATGCTTGAACTATTGGAGGGCAAGGAACTTCCTGGTGTAAAGTCTATTTTAGAGGGCTAATTTTTTGAAACACAAATTTTTATAATACGTATGGTATTCAATAAATCCTGAATACCATGCCTATTTTTAAAACACTATTTCTAGCATTTTCGATATTGCTTTTAGCTTGCAATTCAAAAAAACAAGAATCAGATGAAAATTTTGTAGGAGGCCCACAGAGGTTCGAATTGCTGAGTTCTGATAAAACAGGCATAAATTTTTCGAATACGCTGCAAGAAAATTATGTTTACAACATAATCAATTATGAATACCTGTACAATGGTGGTGGCGTTGCAATCGGTGATATCAATAACGATGGTTTGCCTGACGTTTATTTTACCGCCACATTTGGCTCAAATAAATTGTATCTCAACAAGGGTAACCTGCAATTTGAAGACATTACAGACCGTGCCGGAGTAGCAGCAAATGCAGGATTTAAAACCGGTGTTACAATGGCTGATGTCAACGGAGATGGGTATTTAGATATTTATGTGTGCCGAACTTCCCGAGAAGATGACAAACAAAAAGACAATTATTTGTACATCAACAATAAAGATCTGACATTTACGAACAAGGCGCAAGAATATAATCTCGCCGGAAATGCGAATACCAATCATGCAGCTTTTTTTGATTTTGACCTTGATGGTGACTTAGATCTTTTCATGATGAATCATAGAGTTGGATTTGAGCAGGCAACCAAAACAAGACTTAAGCAGAATAATGATGGTACAATTGTTCGGGAAACATTTCCACTAACACCATTTGAATCTTGCCATCTTTATCGCAATGATAATGAGAAGTTTACCGACATTAGCGCCCAGGTAGGTTTGAATACCTCTGCATTTTCATTGAGTGCAACTGTTGCAGATATAGATCTTGACAATTATCCCGATATTTTTGTGTCAAATGATTACATAGAACCGGATTTTGTCCTGATGAATAATAAAAAAGGTGGTCTGGTTGACAGATACAGTGATTTTCTGAAACATGGATCACAAAATAGCATGGGAAGCGATGTAGCAGATGTAAACAACGATGGTTTGCCGGACATTATTAGTCTTGATATGATTTCAGAGGACCCTTTCAGGTACAAACAATTGATGAATATCATGCAGTTTGAACGATATAATCTTCTTTTAAAATACGGTTACGGAAACCAAGCTTCGCGAAACATGCTTCACCTGAATCAAGGGAACAATACTTTTTCTGAAATTGCTCAATTAGCTGGTATTTCCAACACTGACTGGAGTTGGTCTACTTCATTTGCGGATTATGACAATGATGGATTTAAGGACATCTATATCACAAACGGCTACAGAAGGGATGTTACCGATAATGACTATATGGTCTATACCCGTGACTCTATTGAGAAAAGTGGAGGCGTCTCTGCAAGGAGGTATCCGGATGTAAATCAATTCTTAAATATGATTCCGGAGCATAAGTTATCCAATTACATGTTTAGGAATAAAGGAGACTTAAGTTTTGAAAATGTTACAAAAGCGTGGGGAATGGACAAACCATCATATTCAAATGGATTTGCCTACGGTGATCTCGATGGAGACGGTGATTTGGATGTGGTTGTTAATAACATCAATGATCCTGCTTTTGTTTTTGAAAATAAAACCACCCAACAAGCAGACAGAACTTATTTACAGATAAAACTTAATGGACCCGACAAAAATAAATTTGGACTCGGAACAAAAGCCTGGTTATATATTGACGGTAAAGTTCAATATCAGGAAATGTATACCAACAGAGGATTCATGTCCAGCAGTGAACCTATATTCCACTTCGGAACAGGGTCATCAAAATCTGTAGAGAGATTAGAAGTGAGATGGCCGGACGGAAAAACACAAATATTGACTAATGTTCAAACGAATAAAACATTAACGCTAAAGTATGCCGATGCCGGAAATCAAGCCCTAACTGCCGTTCAACCTGAAAAACCAATTTTTGAAGATAAAACCAAGTCCAGCAATATTGACTTCACACACGTTGAAAATGAATATGTAGATTTTAATTACGAGAGACTTATTCCTCATTTCCTGTCAAATTTGGGTCCTTTTGTTGCGAGCGGCGATGTTAACGGTGATCATTTAGATGATGTTTATTTAGGTGGTGCCACCGGAAATCAGGATAAACCGGGTCAGGCAGGTTGCCTTTACTTACAGCTACCCGGAGGAAAATTCAAGAAAACCCATCAGCCGGCATTTGAAAAGGATAAAATATTTGAAGACACGGACTGCAAGTTTTTTGATGCAGATGGTGATGGTGATCTTGACCTCGTTGTTGGAAGTGGCGGAAACGAAAATCCTGAAGGCTCAGATTTCTATAAAATGAGACTTTACAACAATGACGGAAAAGGAAACTTTACCCGTAATGAAAATGCCATTCAGGATTTAAAAATCAGTGTTGGAAGTGTCCTGCCTTATGATATTGATGGTGATAACGATTTAGATCTAATAATAGGCGGACGGGTTCAACCGGGTGCCTACCCTACTTCTCCAAAAAGTTTTGTTTTAAGAAATGACAAAGGTAGCTTTAAAGATGCGACTTCGGTTTATTGTCCCGAGCTCTCAACCATTGGCATGGTTACCGATATAAAAACTGCAGATCTTGATGGTGATAAGGCACCTGAAATTATTGTTTGTGGTGAATGGATGCCAATAACAATCTTTAAAAAGCAAGGAACAGTCTATAAAAACGCGACTGCCGAATTTGGATTAGGCAAATCCAACGGTTGGTGGAATGCCATAGAAATTGCTGATTTTGATAAAGATGGCGATATGGATATTGTCGCAGGCAATCTTGGTAGAAACTCCAGACACAAAGCTTCAGAGAAGAAGCCAATTGTTATGTATGCAAAAGATTTTGACAGCAACGGTAGCATTGATCCCGTTATGTGTTTTACCAACAATGAGAAAGAATGGCCTTACGCTCAAAGGGATTTATTGGCAAAGCAAATTCCTTCTATAAAAAAGAAATTTCCTCGTTACAGAGCCTACTCCAGTGCAACCATCAAAGATGTTTTTGGTTCTGACTTGGAATCAGCCTTTAAGCTTCAAACTTACTGCTTGACATCAAGCATTCTTAAAAATGAAAAGGGTAAGTTTGTTCGTCAAGACCTTCCAATAGAAGCTCAATTTGGTCCTGTTAAGTGCTTGTTGATAGATGATTATAACAAAGATGGCAACCCGGACATACTATTAAGTGGTAATGATAATAGCTATGAGACTGAAACCGGTGTAATGGATGCACTAACCGGAAT
>JAEUUM010000053.1 GCA_016787375.1 Saprospiraceae bacterium | reverse complement strand
CATACAGATGTGATTAGTTACCCGGGTGATAGTTTCCAAAACAATACATGGACCAATGATACCATAAAATTGTTTGAATGGGACAGTAGTTTTATATATAAAAAGTCGATAATATTGCCATACCTGCAACCAATCATTATATACGCCAGAACCACCATACATGACGACAACTATTTTGTAACAGCCATATCGTATCAAGACACAGCGAAGAGTGCAGGAGGTCGTACCAGATATGTTGCAATAGGTTTTGACTCACTAGGGCAGCAGAAATGGATATACAAAAACCCTAAAAATTTGGTTGACCAATTTCAAAAGGAAAGTATTGAAACAGTGGCATTTTCTGACAAAAGTACAGTGGTGTTGATGCCATATATTTCTGATTTGGGTTGATTTCCAAAGCAACAAATAGTTAGATTGAACACAAAAGGTAAAAAAATATGGTCTTACGATGATATTTATGATGATATTTATGAATACTATGAATACATATCGATTTTCAAAACCAAAGATGAAGGCATAGTAGCTGTTGGTCAAAATTATAATCAACCCAAAGATGGTTTACCACCTAGTGGCAGGTGTGGCATCATTACCCGCATCGATAAAAACGGCAGTCTTCTTTGGAGGCGCAAAGTGTGGGATGTAAACGTACCCTTTAATCATTGTGGGTTTAACAGTGGCACCGAGCTCGAAGATGGCAGTCTGCTAATAACAGGCTGGTGGCGAGATACATTACCAGATCCGTATTATGATACCAATGTATGGCTTATAAAGTTAGATTCAAATGGTTGTTACAACCCGGGCTGTGTAGGAAATGACTCTGTCACCACCACACAGAACATCATTGTTATAGGCAGAGAGATGATAAAATTAAGCCCAAACCCGGCGAATGACTATTTAAAAGTCAGCTGGAACAAGACTCCAACGCCTGCAAAGTCGCTTGTGGTGTATGATCTGTCAGGTAAAGCAATACTACAATCATTGATATCTGATAAGTCCGGCAGCACAGAACTCAGCATTAGCGAGTTGCCATCAGGTCTGTATGTTCTAAAAATTTTCGGTGACAAGTGGGAGAGCGCACCTGAAAAGTTTGTGAAGGAGTAAGTTTTTTTTAATTACGAGTTACGATTTACAATTTACGAATTGAAACTCCTTAATTTTGGTTGACCGAATCTTCAAGAACCGATTCAGCAGTTTCTCGATTCAGCAATTCAACTGTTCCATGATCAAACAATTAACTAAACTTAATCTACAAAAACGGTATCGACCGGTCCAACGGATTTTCCAATGCTATAAAGGTCTCTGTACGGGCAATTCCGTCGATATTTTGAATCTGATTGCTTAGTACATCCATAAGGTGATTGTTGTTATGGCAGTAAATTTTGATAAGCAATGAATAGTTTCCTGTTGTAAAACTGCATTCAATTATTTCAGGTATCTTTTTTAACTGTTCTAAAACCTTTTTATAATAACCGGCTTTTTCAAAAAAAATACCAACATAAGCTAAAGTATTGAAACCCAATTTACCTGGATCTACAATTAACCTTGAACCAATAATAACCTTATTTTCTTCAAGCTTCTTAATGCGTTGGTGAATAGCAGCGCTTGATATTTCACACACCTTTGCAAGTTCATTTAATGGCGTTTTTACATCCTGACTTAAAAGGTGCAAGATTTTTCTGTCCATGTCATCTAAGTGATACATCTATTAAATTATTTAAGTCAAAAGTAGTATAAATATTTAAAATATTTATTAATAAATTGACAATGATTTAAAATAAATGCAATTTTGTTAAAAATAGTTTAAATAATATAAAATCAATATTGAAATGTGTGGAATATTTGGTGCAATTACAACAAGATACAAACTGGATGATCTCAAGCCTTATTTCGATAAGATTGGTCACAGAGGTCCGGATTATTCTGAGTTGAAACAGATCAAACAAGATCTATGGTTTGGATTTCACAGATTAGCCATAAATGGTTTGAATGAATTAGGCAACCAACCAATGCATCTTGATGATTGCTGGCTGGTAGCGAATGCTGAAATTTTTAACTATAAACACCTTGCTGCGATTCACGGAATTCATCTCAGTACAGGCAGCGATTGTGAGATCATCATACACCTGTATAAAAAATTTGGGATTGTTAAAATGCTAGACCTCATTGATGCGGAATTTGCATTTATACTTTTTGATGAAAAGAAAAACGAAATTATAGCAGCGCGTGATCACTTAGGCGTTAGAGGAATGTACATGGGACGAAATTCTGATGGTGAAGTTTTTTTTGCTTCAGAATCCAAAGCACTAACTTTTTGTGATGAAATTGATCAGTTTCCTCCCGGTCATTGGTGGTCGTCTTTAAGCCCGGTATCAATTAACAGATACTATCAGCACGAATATCCGGCACATGAAGTGAAGGAGGAAGACTTTATTTGTAAATCGATCCGCAATTTATTTTCAAATGCTGTGGAGAAAAGACTTTTGAGTGAAAGACCGGTAGGCTGTCTGCTGAGTGGTGGATTGGACTCAAGTCTGGTAGCTGCTTTGGTTGCCAAACATTGGAAATGGTCGGTACCTTTGGAGACTTTTTCGATCGGATTACCCGGTAGCCCTGATCTAGTAGCTGCAAGGCGGGTAGCGGAGCATATTGGAAGCAAGCATCATCATGTTGAATTGTCTGAGAAGGAATTTCTTTCAGCCTTGGAAGAAACCATCTATATGTTAGGCAGTTATGATGTTACTACCATCAGGGCATCTGTTGGCCACATGCTGATATCTAGATATGTAAGGGATCATTCTGATGTAAAAGTGCTGTTCAGCGGCGAAACAGCAGACGAATTTGGTTCATACTTGTATTTTCAAAATGCTCCCACTGCTGAAATGTTTCAAACTGAAGCAACCAGATTGTTACAGGATATCCAATATTTTGACATGAAGCGAGGCGATCGGTCAATATCTTATGCAGGTATTGAAGCCAGGGTGCCATTTGCCGATAAAGCATTTGTACAATTTTATATGGGCATTGACCCGAAGTTGAGGATGTTCAGCAGCGATAAAATAGAAAAATATCTGTTGCGAAAAGCATTTGAAAAGGAGGGATTGTTGCCTCAAGAAATATTGTGGCGGCGCAAAAACGGCTTTTCAGATAGTGTTAGCAATGTTTCAAGATCATGGAGCACCATTATCAAGGAACATATAGATGGTTTGATTAGCGATGCAGAATATGAGGATTCAAAGAATGAATTCCGACCTTGTCCTGTAAGTAAAGAAGCATATTACTACCGCAAAATATTTAATTCGTTTTACCCCGGTTTTGAAAATC
>JAEUUM010000041.1 GCA_016787375.1 Saprospiraceae bacterium | reverse complement strand
CCATATTTCAAGCCTGTTACACCTTTTTTGGCATCACCATCAGGCCATAAATTGAAATCTTGTGACTTCATTTTTTCTCCATTAATATACATAGTACCTTTTTTAGTTGCACCGTCATATGTGCAAACAACATGAGCCCATTTGTCTTTCAGTAGTCCTGCTACTCCACCAGAAGCTGTTAGATCTTTCACAAAATCCCAACCTTGCCAGCCTCCGTTGTCTTTATCCTGACCATTCCCCGGGAACCAAAGATCCTCAGATGCGGTAGTGCCATCAGCCAGAGCATATGAAGCTGCAAGTTTGCAAGAACCATAATCAGCTGGTATCTCAAATTGGAAACCTTTGAATGCGCCAAGTCCCATAACAAAATGTCCTGCGGCTGCACCAGTTTCATTTACGTGGCCAGTGGAATTTGTTTTTACCCAAAATGCAAGTGTAAAATTTGTAGAATTTGACAGTAGGTCACCATTCGGAATCTCAATAATACTGGCATCACCATCAAAAGTTGCTGCTTTGCCGGCAGCTGCATTTCTTGAGTCAGTATAGGTTATTGCAACCACGCCACTTGCAGCAGGATTGAATGTACCAACAACATCATTTGCATTGTTTTCAAATGTCCAGTTTGCAATAATGCCTGAAGGTGCAAAAGTACCTCCGGTTTTGAAAGTTCTTACAGTTGTTGCCAAAGCAGTTCCATTAGAGCCTTTTACACCTGACATTGAAAGTTCATAAGTATTGCCATTTCCCAACTCAGCGTTTGGAATGATGGTAATGGTATTGTCAGATGCAGTAATGGTTATGGCTACATCAGAAGCATCAAATGTGTTTTTTAATTTGATGTTTGCAGCGATAGCAGTTGCAGCATCCACAGATGTGGAATAAGTTGCCTTAATAATAGCATTCTTAGGCACACCCGTTGCTGTTGCAGCTCCATTTAAGTCAATGCCATTGGCTGTTAAACTGCTGAGGTCAAAACTCGTATCATCCTTTTTGCAACCCCCAGTGTATATTGCAATAATTGCAATAAAAGAGAGGAATTTAAGACTGATTTTAAATGTTCTCATTGTTAAAGATTTAGTTATTGATTAAAAAATAATAGTTACCAGTTTTTGTTTTGAACGATAGAACCCTCCGAAATATCAATTTCTGATTGTGGTATGGGTAATAATTCATGCTTTCCTTCAATAAAACCCAAAGGTCCAAGAACAGCCGGGGCATTGCCGGTTCTTACCAGGTCCCAAAATCTCTCACCTTCCATAGCAAGTTCGACTCTTCTTTCATGTAAAATAATCTTGTTTAGGTTTTGTTGGTCTGTTGTTGTGATGTCTGGGAGAATTGAAGGATTGTTTTGACGTGCTCTGGTTCTTACCATGTTTAGATAAGTTAAAGCTTCTCCACTGAAACCTCTATTGTTTGCGGCTTCAGCGGCCATCAATAATACATCAGCATACCTGATGAGTCTGCGGTTATGGCCCCAACCTTCTGCTGTAGAGGATCCGGGTACCCATACTTTTTGATTATAGCATTCAATTTCTTTAATTGTCGTGTTTGATGGGTCTGTATAGCTTACGTCAGGAGTATTGCCATCTCCCAATATTTTTATACCATCAATTACTTCATTAAGAAAAACAATCGTAGCGTCTTTTCGCGGGTCATCTGTTTCATATGTTGCCATCAAATCAAGCGAAGGTCTATTAAAACCCCAACCTTTGTTTGGAGTACCTCTAACTCCCTGATTATTACCGTATTGATTTCCTCCATTTTCAGTACCATCTTTACCTAGCGCGCCAATTTCAAAAATAGATTCAGAATTGAACTGCCCGTCCACAGAGAATGTGTGACCATAATCAGGATCCAGACTGTATTCATTGGATTTAATAACTTGAGTGGAAAAATCATATGCATTTTGCCAATCACCTCTGTAAAGATAAACCTTTGCTAATAATGACATTGCGGAACCTTTTGTGGCTCTGCCATAGTCACTTTGGGGCAATTCAGACTGTTTTTTTAAACCGGCAATAGCATCTTTAAGGTCTGAAACAATTAAATTGTAAATCTCCTCTGCTGTGGCTCTGGTGGCTTTTAGTTCGGGTTCTGAAGAAACAATTTTAGGTACGCCCCCCCAAGCACGTACCAAATCAAAATAATACAATGCTCTTAAAAATTTGGCTTGTGCGATATAATTGGTTTTTAATTCTTCATTCATTGATATAGAAGGAACTTTTTCAATTACCACATTGGTTCGTCTAACACCTTCGTATAAAGCATTCCACCACCTATCAAGTCCATCTTGTGTAGAAGTAAAAGCAAAAACATCAAAAGGACCGACATTCGATTGTTGATCTGTCGGATTTGAGCCTTTGTAAGCATCATCGGACATGATGTCTAAAATAGGGTAGCCTCCTGAATGATAAAACCAATTTCTTAAGGTACTGTAAGCTGCATTTGTAGCTAACAGAGCATCCCTTTCGTTTGTTGGAAAGTTCTCTTGAGTGAGGTTTCCTTGAGGAACTTCATCCAGAAAGTCATTGCAACCAAGTATTATAAGGAGACATCCTGATACGAGGTAAATAAGAACTTTTGATTTGATTTTCATAATATTCTTTACTAAAAATTAATGTTAATTCCAGTTGTGTAAACAGCAGTTATCGGATAGATCCCTTTGTCAATACCTGCACTGAGAACATCACTGCTTGTAATTTCAGGGGTGTAACCGGTGAATTTAGTTAAAGTCCACACATTGGTGCCTCTGATAAATATTTTTGCATTGCTTAGTCTAAGCCTTTTGAGTGAACTGTCAGGTACCTTATAAGCAATGGTTATGTTTCTGAGTCTAATAAATGAGCCATCCTGTAAGAATCTTTGACTTGGTAACCAGTTTACACCTCCCGCAGTTGCTTTTGGTTCTGAGTTTGAAGTCCCTTCACCTGTCCATCTGTCAATGACGTGATTTTCAAAGTTATATAAATCAGGTCTTACGGCCTCTTTGCCATTGTATATTTTATTTCCGGTTTGGCCTTGAAAGTCTAAATTGAATTCAAATGACTTAAACGAAGCTTCAAATGATAATCCATAAATAAACTTAGGAATTGGTGAGCCAATAAATACTCTGTCCTTGCTATTAATCTTACCATCATTATTTGAGTCAACGTATATTAAATCACCAACTTCAGAGAGGGATTCCTTTGGTAAAGAATTTAGTTGTTCAGCATTCTGATATATGCCGCTGACTTGATAACCATAAAAAGCACCAATGGGTAGTCCTTCTTTTGTAAGGGTAACACTTTGACCGTTTGCAAGAAATCCTCCAACTAAAGTTGAATCAACTCCGCTATTTCCGCCAACACTTAGAACTTTGTTATTAATGGTTGAGGCAATTGCTGAAATTCGGTAATTTAATAGTCCCTTTTTTCCATTATAAGCAACATTCATCTCTAAACCTGAGTTTTGAACCTTACCGGCGTTGTATCTAATTTTTTGCCCTTGGCCATTTCCTGTGTAGCCGGGAGTTGATAGTTCAACTAAAATATTGTCTGTTACCCTATTGTAATAATCAATTTCACTGGTAATTTTGTCATCCCACAAACCCAATTCCAAACCAACATCCGTCTGTGTTGTGGTTTCCCATTTAATATTTCTGTTTCCTGCTTTTCCGTATGTTGAGCCAGGATTGATTGTTTCATTTAGTCCAAATACTGGACTTACATCATTCAATACCAAAGCGTATTGATCTAAATAGCTAATCTTTTCATTGCCAATTTGACCCCAGCTTGACCTTAACTTGATTTTATTAAATAATGTATTGTTCTGCATAAAATTTTCGTTCATTAAATTCCAGCCAACAGCAAATGATGGGAAATTACCATATCTGTTGTCTTTTGAGAATTTTGATGAACCATCTCTTCTGTAACTTGCCGTAAACAAATATTTGCTTTGAAAGGTGTAATTGACTCTGAATAGATAAGACAAAAGAGAATAATTGTAATTTGCATTTACCTCATTTTGAATTGAGTTTGGATTAATATTCGATTTATTAATGTACCAAAGATTTGAAGTTTCACCAATGATGTTCTCCGCTGCTAAACCAAGAATATTTGATTTTAACCTTTGCATGGTATAACCTGCAAGCACATTGAAATTGTGGTTTTCAAAACGTTTGTCATAAGTCAGTGTGTTTTCGAACAATAAACTGCTATTATTTTCTTTTCTGATGGATAAATCATTTAATTCGTTTTGCTGCTGAGGTGAGACATAAAAAGCCGGAGTGAAATTTACATTATCAAGATATCCGTAGTCTACTCCAAATGATGTTCTAAAGCTAAGAGGTTCCATTATTTTATATTCTCCAAATATGTTTGCAACAGCTCTGAATCCACGATTTTTGGAGTTGCTATTAGCTAAATCAGCAAGTGGATTGCCAACTCCGGGTACTTCGGAATATGCTCCTGTGTTTGTGTAGGGTGCTATCAAGGGCTGTGCTCTGTATGCCTGGTAAGTAACATTAGGTGCATTGTCTTGAGAAAAAGGAGCAATTGTTATGTTATTTCCAATTTTTAGTTTGTTTGTTAGTTTGTATGTATTGTTGAGTTTTATTGAAAGTCTTTGGAAATTTGACTTATCAATGATTCCTTCTTGATTGAACAATCCAACGCCAATGTAATATTGTTGTTTCTCCCCAGAACCTGCTATTGAAAAATGGTAATTTTGAATTGGAGCGTTTTTAAATATCAAACTTTGCCAATCGGTATTTGGAAGCGCATCCAGATTATTATAGGTTCCGGGATTAATGTTGTTAACATATTGCCCAAATTGTTTTGAATCCAATAAGTCTATTTTTTTAGAAAGAATCTGTAACCCATACTCAGCGGTGAAGTTGTAAACAGGAGCTGAAGATTTAGTACTACCTTGTTTTGTAGTTACCAACAAAACCCCATTCGCTCCTCTTGAACCATAAATCGCTGTAGAAGATGCGTCTTTCAAAACTTCAATCGAAGCAATATCTGCAGAACTTAAAAAAGAAATATCATCAAGAATAACACCATCAACTACATAGATAGGATTAGAATTATTGAATGTACCAACTCCTCGAACTCTAACAACAGGTAAAGCACCTGGCGCCCCGGAACTTGAATTTACTTGTAATCCAGCAACTTTTCCTTGTAGAGCTTGCTCAGGAGAACTAGATGGAATTTTAATTAAATCAGCTCCACGTACGGTGCTTACTGCTCCTGTTAAATCAGATTTTTTTTGAACGCCATAACCTACAACAACAACCTCTTTCAATAATTCCTGAGAAACAACAAGCTTAATGATTATGTTTTGTGGATTTTCAACAATTATTTTTTGAGTTTCATAACCAAGATAACTTATTTCGAGGGTGTGACTTCCTTCTGATAGGTTTAAACTAAATTTTCCATCTACATCAGTTACAGCTCCTTCCGAAGTCCCCAGGACCTTTATGGTTACCCCAAACAAGGACTCAGAATTTCCTGCATCCATTACAGACCCGGTTACTGTATAATTTTGAGCAGTCAACTCATTTTGAAACTGGCTTATGTAGAATAAAAGAAAAAGAATGAAGTGTAAACAAATTTGTT
>JAEUUM010000020.1 GCA_016787375.1 Saprospiraceae bacterium | reverse complement strand
GTTTGCTGAAAAACACAGACCATATGATAAAGATGTTTGAAGACGACAAAGTTTATGTTGCACCCGATATTGATGTAAATAAATATTTAGATGAAGGTGATGAAGAAGGTCTGGAAGCTAAAATCAATTCCAAAGGTGGTAACAATCAAATTTATCAATCTAAAGACTTTAAAGAGACTTTTATTCCATTGCTGAAACTAGACCGAAAAATGGTTGCCGATTTAGTTGATGCTTGGAAGGGAATAGACTATGATCCCAAATTAGAAAAGTTCTTATTGGAACTGAAAACCACCTTTCTAAAGAAGTCTGCCAACCTTTCGGGTAAATTGGTGATTTTTACTGAGTCCAAAGAAACAATGGATTATATTGAGAAAGCAACCAATGAAGCAGGATTCACTAAAACTATTGGCATCAGTGCCAACAACAGAAAAGAAAAAGAGAAAACCATTCGGCTAAATTTTGATGCTAATCAAGATAAGGATGAATGGCAAAATGATTTAGATTTTATTTTCACTACTGAAGTATTGGCTGAAGGTATCAACTTACACCGTTCTAATGTAATTATCAACTATGATGTGCCTTGGAACTCTACCCGATTGATGCAAAGAATTGGTCGGGTTAACCGTATTGGAACGGAAGCAAAAGAAATCAATGTATTTAACTTCTACCCTTCTGACAAATCAGAGAACCAAATAAAATTGACTCAAACAGCCATTAAAAAATTGCAAGCCTTTCATTCAGCTTTTGGCGAGGATTCTCAAATATATTCGCAGTTGGAAGAAGTGGGTGAAGCTGGTTTATACGGCTCTAAACTAAAAGAGGAAATCAATGAAACCTTACTCTTTTTGCAAGAACTAAGAAGTTTCAAAAAAGACAATAAGAAGCATTTTGATGCCATCGTAAAAATACCACAAAAGGCACGATTAGCTAGAAATGCTGAAAATGTAAAAACTAATTCGGTTACAAACTGCTCGGTAACTTATTTGAAGAGCGAGGGGCATCCGGGAGTATTTTACAAAATAGATGAAAGTGGAATAGTACACGAACTCAATTTCGTGGAAGCAGCTAAAATTTTTAAGGCCAACGAAAAAGAAGAGGCATTAAAAGATTTGCCAGAATTTCATCACGAGCAGGTAAACAAAGCCACCGAGCATTTCAAAACAGTAGTCAAAGTTTCAGAAAACCAAAAAGTAACCAAATCACAATTGTCGGCAATCGAAAAACGTGTTTTGAGTGTTTTACCTACTTATGCTGCACAAGTGAAGGACACTTTTTACAAGCAAATATTACAAAGAACGATTGATGAATTATACAAGGGTTCACATAGGAAGCTACCCAACAATATTGATGCTTTTATCAAAAAGGCAAAACAAGAAAAAATAAACGATTTAGAAATATGGGTGGACAAGCTTTACAAAGAAGTATTAGCAGAATATAAATTCAGCGATACCGAACCTGATAGCAATAACGCAAAAGTGAAAAAGATTTTTGCTAAACCTCAAATCGTAATTTCAGAATCATTTGTTTAGCCTATGAAAAATATAACTCAACTCATATCCACCATTAATGATGTTCATTCTGAACTTCAAGCCTCTGTTGCCAATGCCGTCAATAAAGCCTTGACTATTAGAAACTGGCTCATTGGTTATTACATAGTAGAATATGAGCAAAAGGGCGAGGATAGGGCGGAATATGGAGATAAAGTTATTGATACATTAGCTCAAAAATTGAAGTCCATTAAAGGGATTGATAAAAGGTCTTTGTACAAGTTTCGGCAATTTTACCTTGTATATCAATACTTAACTCCAACTATTAAATATTATTTAGAACAAAACTTTGGGGCAGTGTCCCAAAAATCAAATTTTTCAATTGTGGGGTCAGTGACCACACAATTAGGAGAGACAATAATTCGGGGGACACTGACCCCCGAATTTGATAGTAAAATCTCAAAAGTGGGGGCAGTGACCACACTTTCTAACAAAAGTTTATTGGTTCCTTCGGACATAATAATTTCAAAACTTTCATACACACATTTAGAATTACTTCTGAATGTTTCAGAACCTCTCAAACGCACTTTCTATGAAATAGAATGTATCAAAGGCACTTGGAGCGTACGAGAATTGAAAAGACAAATTGCTAGCTTGTATTTTGAACGAAGTGGTTTATCTCAACACCCTGAAAAATTGGCGGAATTGGTTCAGCAAAAAACGCAACCACAACAACCCAAAGACATCATCAAAAACATCTATGCTTTTGAATTTTTGGATATTCGCATACAACCGATAGTTGAAGAATCTGATTTAGAAACCGCTCTATTAGATAACCTACAACAGTTTATCATAGAACTTGGCAATGGATTTTGCCTGGAAGCACGCCAAAAACGCATTTTAATAGGAGAAACCTATTATTTTATTGATTTGGTTTTTTACCATCGAATTTTAAAATGCCACGTTTTGGTCGAACTTAAAATTGGGGCATTCGACCACGGAGACATTGGGCAGTTAAATACCTATCTGAATTTTTTTAAAGCCGAAATTGCAGAAGCTAATGACAATCCGCCTGTCGGTATATTATTGGTTGCCGAAAAAGACCACGCCCTTGTAAAATATGCCACAGCAGGTATGGACGAAAACCTTTTTGTACAGCAGTATTTAGTGCAATTGCCAAGTCAAGAACAATTGGTCAACCATATAGAAACTGAATTAAAACATTTCAGAAATGAATAAAGATACTTTAATACAACTCTTTAAAGCACCATACAAACGCCAAGCGTTTATAGACAATGCTTTGTTGCCTACTTTTCAAGGCAAAGTGGCGAATCTTAAGATTTTTGATTCGCAGGGCGTTCAGGAAATAGAATTGACCGCATCTGAGCAGAATTATGCAGTTTCAGTTGTGAAATACGGAGAATTTCAAACCTTAGACGAACTTCCAAGAACGGTAGAACTCTTTGAAGTAATCGTAAACGATAACAAACAAATTGAAAGAAGTCGTGTAGGTTTAGGAGCATTAGTCAAAAAACATATTATCGGTAACAATGCCGTATTGGTCAATTTCGCCTATCAAAACCCAGAAAAAAGAAGTTGGCGTTTTTCGTTTATTGCTCGCGATGGGGTGTTTCAAGATGGCGAAATACAAATTACTGATACACACCCAAAACGATATACTTATGTTTTTGGAGAACCGGACGAAACCTATAAAACAGCCCTCGACCGATTTTTTGTTTTAGGCAATGAATTGGAAATCACCATCAACAAAATCAAAGATGCCTTTGGTGTGGAAGCAATGTCAAAAGCGTTCTTTGACGAATACCGTGATGTGCATTATGCAGGTTTTGTAGATTATTTGATGCGTTCCAATTTCAAAAAATCGGCTTTCAATGGAAACGACAAAGACGTTCGAGATTTCGTTAAAAAACTTTTGGGCCGAATTGTGTTTTTGTACTTTCTGCAAAAGAAAGGTTGGTTGGGAGCAAAAGACACTTCGTATAAAAACGGAGACAAAAACTTTATGACCAATTTCTTTAATAAAGCAGGTGCCAACGATGCTTTTTATGCCAATTGGTTGTCTAAACTGTTCTTTGATGCTTTGAATAACGACCGACCGAATGACGATTTCACCATGCCTGATGGCGAAGTGGTGAAAATCCCTTATTTGAATGGCGGTTTGTTTGAAAAAGAATCTGCCAAATACGATTTCTTGACCTTCCCTGCCGATTTGTTTACCAACTTATTTGCCTTTTTTGACCAATACAATTTTACCATTTTTGAAGACAGTCCCGAAGAACATACCGTAGCGGTTGACCCTGAAATGCTCGGGCATATTTTTGAAAACTTGCTGGAAGACAACAAAGACAAAGGAGCATTTTATACGCCCAAAGAGATTGTGCATTATATGACACAAGAATCTTTGATTGAATACCTACACACCCAAATTCCGGATGCCGAGCGAAATGACTTAGAGAACTTTGTCAAAAACAAAGAAAACAAACTCAGCAAGGAACACAAACAGCAAATAGACCAAAAACTCGATACTGTAAAAATATGCGACCCCGCCATTGGTTCGGGTGCATTCCCAATGGGCTTACTACAAGAAATTTTTGGATTAAAAGAACGCATTGCCTACGATTTGGGATTGCCTTGGAGTGGTGAATTAGCAGCTAAAACCAAAGAAAACATCATTCAAAAATCTATCTATGGCGTGGATATTGAGCGAGGTGCGGTGGACATTGCCCGTTTGCGTTTTTGGCTTTCGTTGATTGTAGATGAAGAAATGCCTAAGGCCCTACCCAACCTCGATTATAAAATTGTGGTAGGTAATAGTTTGGTGAGCAAGTTTGACGATACCGTCATAGAAATTGACTGGGAGAAAAAAACATTTGGTTCTCTTAACGAAAATGCAAAATCTATTACTCAAAAGGAAGAAAATAAATTACAACAACTAAGAGATATTTCAAAAAAGCAAAAGGCATTTTTTGAAAGCAAAAATAATGCTGAAAAATCCAGACTCAAAGCTGAAATCCGAGCTTTGAAATTAGAAATTCTTATACACCAAGTAACTCATAATAAAATTGCTTTTGAAACTAATACTCCCATAAAAGGAGGATTTATGCCATCTACAAAAGAAATAAAACAAAATCTTGAAAGAGAATTACAAATAGCCGAGTTTAATCAAGCTCTTACCAAACTTAAAAACTTAAAAGACAACCCTGACCAAGACTTTAATCACTTTGACTGGAAATTGGATTTTCCTGAAGTGCAGAATCCTTTGGTGAATGAAAAAACGGGTTTTGATATTGTGATTGCGAATCCACCATACTTGGGTGATAAGGGAAATAAAGATAAATTTAGACCTATATTAAATACTAGACTAGGACGAAGTTTTTACAAAGGTCAAATGGATTTATTCTATTTCTTTTTTCATTTGTCTTTTGATTTATTGAATGAAAAAGGGAACACGGTATTTATTACTACAAATTACTTTATTACAGCAGATGGAGCTATTAAACTAAGAGAGGATTTTTTTGCAAGAACCAATCCAATATCATTTATAAATTTTAATGAATTACGAATATTTGAAACTGCACTTGGACAACACAATTTAATAACTCATTTATCAAAAGACCTACAGAAAAATAGACTAATTAACATATCTATTTCAAAATCAAAACAAAAATTTGATTTAAAATATGTCAAAAGATTCCTTGACAAGGATTTAGAAGAATCAGAATACTTTGAAATGCCCAAAGAAAAGTTATTTGATGGCGAAAAAAAATATATTAGATTTTACAATACATCAAATAATGGTATCGAGTTAATATTCGATAAAATCAAAAAAGACACTATCCCCTTAGGGCATATGTTTAATATTAATGCAGGAATTGGGGTTACTGTGAGCAAAATAACAAGTAAATACTTAAAAGATTTTCCAAATGAAGAATTTAGGCTTGGTGATGGCGTTTTTGTAATTAGCAAAGAAGAAGCTCAAGGTCTTGAAAAAGAGATTATTAAACCGTTTGTGAAAAATAGTGACATTACAAAATACGTGTATAAGAAAAATCAAGACTTTTTAATATATCTCACTCGATATGATGATATTAATATTTATCCTGAAACTAAAAAATATCTATTGAAATTTAAAACCATATTAGATGATCAAATTTTAAAATATGAGGAGTTATTTCCTTGGTATGCTCTAAACAGACCAAGATCAAAGGAGCTTTTCGAAGACAATGACAAAATAATTCTGCCTTACAGAAGTAAGGTCAATGCATTTGCTTATTCCAACGAGCCAATATACGGCAGTAGAGATGTATTGTATATTACTAAAAAGAATTTGAATTACGAGATTAAGTCTTTAGTTGCAGTTTTGAATAGTAAACTTATGTACTTCTGGCTATTCAACAAAGGCAAAAGAAAGGG
Organism: Saprospiraceae bacterium; assembly: GCA_016787375.1. Taxonomy (GTDB): domain Bacteria; phylum Bacteroidota; class Bacteroidia; order Chitinophagales; family Saprospiraceae; genus JAEUUM01. Next base: position 7,572 of record JAEUUM010000020.1, on the reverse strand, counting down.
AGATATACTAGAGATGGTTCAAGCACCTGTTTCTGAAATTCCATTGAAAATAAATTTATCAAAAGAGGTTTTCAGAAATTTAATCGACTATTTACTGCATTTAAGTAAAATCAATTTAAAACTTAACGAATTTATTCCGAACTCTCACATTTCCGAAGCCTTCGAAGAAGTGATAGACGCTTTGGTTTTTGAGTTGTATTTCCCTGATGAATTTGCAGAAAAAGGCATTGAGATAGAAAAATATGCACAGGATATTTTTAAACCAATTGAAGACTTGGGCGAAGAAGAGCAAATGAAAGCAATAAAAGAGGCTTATGAAACCTTGCGAGAAAAAGACAATCCACTTCGCAATCAAATCAAGTTAATGAAGATAGAGCTGAAAGAATTGTTGTTACCCATTTTAAGTGTATAAAGAACTCGTTTTTAAAGATGGGCAAAAACTTATAGACAAATTGAATGCATAAGCCAACCCTTCACAGCCATACATCCCGAAAGCTTTCGGGACCAAGCCGCACCAGTCAACGCTCAAACCAAAACTTGGCGGCAGCCTGTGTCTGTCCAACCGCATGTCAAAACCGACCGAGAAATCAGCGGACGAAAAAGAACACCGAAGCGATAACAGCGGTTTTGCAAAAAAGCAGGTCAGTGGTTAATTGAACATTCTACCTCGCATCAACTTTTGTGGTGTATCGACAGTTTTGTGCTCCGAAATCCGCCACTGCGCCAAGCGCCAAAACGCCAATGGAAAACTGGTTTGAAACAAGAGAGAATGAAGAATTTAAAATGAATTCTCAGGAGGGTATAATTGCACCTGAAATGCTTACAGAAATAGCTCAATTGGTCAAAATAAGAAATAAATTTAACGACTGCCTCATCACAAAATATGGTGAAAATACCTTCACAAAAGGCAAAACTTATTAAGCTAAGAATAAAGTTTTGACCTTATAAAGTGGTCATTAATATTAAGTTTGTGAGCCTAAAAGTATTATTTTGAACCACAAAGCTTAGACCTTTAAATCTTATTAGGGTTCTGCCTTGACAATCTCCTCATTTTGCATGCAACTTTGAACCATTAAAGGTATTGAAGGTTTTACTCCAGATAGTTAATATTCATTAAAATTATTTCTCATGAAAAAAGTCCTCACATTTATACTTCTAGCTGTTTGTTACTTACAAAGTGTACAGGCACAAGTTGCCAAAAAAGTTATTGTAGAACATTTTACAAACACCAAATGTGGCATTTGCGCTAGCCGAAATCCGGGATTTTACAAAAATTTAAGTAATTTTCCACAAGTATTGCATCTTTCTATTCATCCAAGTTCGCCATACTCCACTTGTTTGTTAAGCCAACAAGCCAATCCGGATAACGACGCCCGCACCAATTATTATGGCGTTTATGGTGGTACACCAAGGTTGGTTATCCAGGGTTCTGTGATTTCAGCAAATGCTGATTATAATTCAGCTAACTTGTTTTCGCCACTTATAAACTCAACTTCACCACTTGAGATTAAAATTGACCAGTACAAATACGGTGCAGATTCGATACGAGCTAAAATCACCATTACAGCAGTTGCGGCCAACTCTCTTCCAACCATGAGACTTTTTGTAGCACTGGCTGAAGATACAGTTTTTTACAAAGGTTCAAACAATGAACCTCAGCATTACGATGTGTTCAGGGCATCAATGTTTGGTGCAACAGGTACAACAGTTGATGTGCCTACCACAATTGGTGAATCGGTTGTATATCAAGCCACAATTCCAGGCAAAACAATCTGGAACATGGACAGGATTTACACTCTTGCCATCTTACAAAACACCACATCCAAGGAGGTGATACAGGCAGAAGCAGCTTCACCTAAAGACAACAAAACAACAGCTGTTCAATCTGTAGATTCTCCAGCTGATTTCAACATATTCCCCAATCCTGTGAGCGAAAGTTTAACCATATCCTTAGAAAAGGACATTCCCGCAGAAATTACTTTGTTTTCTATTAATGGAGAGCAAATTGTCAAAAAAGCTTTTAGGTCTGCAACAACTTTACCAGTTAATCAACTTAAAAAAGGTCTCTACATCGTTGAAGTATTGACCCTTGAAGGCAAAATAACAAAGAAGGTGATAGTTGAGTAAATTCTGATTTTGTTTTTTTAAAAGCCTCTGGATGAATATTCAGAGGCTTTTTGGTTTTAGTGGAAAAAAATTTACCTCTGACTGATTTAAGTCATAATATTCATCAATTTCTTTCCCTGATCTTTGCACTATGTTGTTGTGGAAAAATATCATCAGACAGCCTGACTGAAACATGTTTGTTGCGGCCTTCTAATCCTTTCGAAGGCAAGAAAATCCATTTTATTCTATTCACTTTCTCTTTTAAAAATTATTGAATGAAAACCATCATTGAACCATTCAGAATTAAATCTGTAGAGCCGATTTATTTCAACACAACTAAGCAACGAACTAAACTTATCAAAAATGCGCATTACAATCCATTTCTATTGAAATCAGAAGATGTAATGATTGATCTTCTAACAGATAGTGGCACGAGCGCTATGAGCAGCGAACAATGGGCTGGCATTATGCGTGGTGATGAATCGTATGCCGGTAGTCCAAGTTTTCTGAGGTTTGAAAAAACAGTGAATGAAATTACCGGAATGCCAAACATTATACCTACCCATCAAGGGCGGGCAGCCGAGAAAATCATCTTTAGCATTTTGGGAGGTAAAGGAAAATATTTTATTGCCAATACGCTTTTTGATACTACTAGGGCCAATATTGAATTTTCTGGAGCAACGGGTATTGATTTGCTCTGCGATGAAGGTAAGCACCCAACAATCGCTGCACCATTTAAAGGCAACATGGATACCAAAGCATTGAGGGCTGAAATAACCCAAAAAGGTGCCGAAAACATACCAATGGTGATAATAACGGTTACCAATAATTCAGGTGGAGGGCAGCCAGTGAGCATGCATAACATCAAGGAAGTCAAGAAAATATGTACAGAATTCAACATACCTTTTTTTATTGATGCATGTCGTTTTGCTGAAAATAGTTACTTTATTAAAATGAGGGAACCCGGATACCAAACAAAATCCGTACAAGAGATTGCATTTGAAATGTTTTCAATGGCAGATGGGTGTACCATGAGTGCTAAAAAAGACGCATTTGCAAATATCGGTGGATTTTTAGCAATGCATGATTCAGAACTAGCCACAAAATGCAGAAATGTGCTTATCATCACTGAAGGGTTTCCAACATACGGAGGATTGGCAGGAAGAGATCTGGAAGCAATATCGATTGGATTGAAAGAGGTAATGAGCGAAGATTATCTTCATTATCGGATTCGAAGCATGGAGTACCTGACTGAAAAACTCGCAGAGGAGGGCGTGCCGGTCATGCAGCCTGCTGGAGGACACGCAGTGTATCTTGATGCAAAACAATTCTTAAATCATATACCTGTCGATCAATACCCCGGACAAGCCCTGGCATGCGCATTATTTGTTGCAGGTGGAATCAGAAGTTGTGAGATAGGTTCATTGATGTTTGGTAAATATAATATCGATGGCAAATTAATTCCTGCACAACTCGAATTGGTAAGACTTGCAATACCAAGGAGGGTTTACACCCAAAGCCATATTGATTATGTTGCAGAGGTAATCATTGAGGTTTTTCAGAATCGTGGGGCATTAAAGGGAATGAAAATTATGGAAGAGGCAAAATTGCTCAGACATTTTACAGCAAAACTTGAACCCCTAAGTTAATTGGATGGACGGCCAAATAAAATTGGTTGAATTCTATCAAAAAATCATTTACCTTTGTTTCTTAAAATTAAAAAAAACCAAAATGGGAAAAGGAGATAAAAAATCTAAAAAAGGAAAAATTACCATCGGATCACACGGTAATTCAAGACCCAAGGCAAGTAAAAAAAACCAGGTAACTCCTGAGGTTAAAGCTTAGTATGAACCTTGCGTTAATAAGAAAGGCTGGGCATCCTGTTGTAGGGTGTTCAGCCTTTTTTAGCTTGAAAATATCAAAACTAGCCACAAATTCAGTACAAAATAATTAAACAATGAAACTCAGGATAAATGGTAACAGGCTAAAACTTAAGCTCTCAGAATCAGAATTAAGTGATTTTTCAATGGATCATGAATTGTCAGATTTTATTGATTTTGGCAATGGAATGATTTTAAATTATGCACTGAAAGCCAGACAAGTAACCAAGCCTGAAGCAGAATTTAACAACAATACCATACTAATCTATTTTCCTGAAAGCAAAATTGCTACTTTTAAAAATACAGCACTGACCGGCATTGATAATCATCCGGTGGAAAAAGGGAAACCAAAAATAGTAATAGAAAAAGATTTCCCAACCAAACAACAACAGAAATCTGACGGGAATAATATCAACACTTTCCCAAACCCACTTTTGATAGACATGGTTGACTGATTTGCGTTCAACGCTCAAACACTGATAAATGGACCTTCACTTCAAGTCGCTTTTGAATTTTCTTGACAAGGCCACACTTGGGCAATTATTGGTGCTGGTAGCAGGTATTCCATTAATCGGATACATGATTGTTATGATTTTTGCTTTTGGGTGGAAAAGTCGCCCGGTCAAAGGCCCTGACAGATGGTATATTTATGGAATGATTTCCTATCTAATGAGTTTTTTATGGATTTGGTTATCACACTCTAAGGTACTCGTAAATATGCCGGCTTTTACCTTTTTTCCGATAAATTTTTTACTTTGGCTTGGGCCCATTATGTTTCAGTTTATTAAAAGTAAGTTATATGTAAACTTCAGATTTACCGGAAAAGATCTTAAACACTTTATTTTACCTATTGCACATCTCAGCTTCTATGTTTTTGCATTTTGCTTACCGGCTACCCAAAAATATGGACTGTACACACAGGAGTACCATTTTTTGTACAAACCGCTGGAGGAAGCATCTTTCGGAATAATTATGTTTTTGTATTGCTACTTTGCCTACCGGTTTATTAAACATGAGCAATGGTCCATAACATCCATGACACCAAAGCCTGAAATAGTAAAAATCAGCTGGTTAAGAAGATTCTTTAAGTTATTTTTTTTGTGTGCAATTGTTCATTTAACCAATGGACTATTCACCATGTTGAATGCATTTTTCATAAAAATTAACTTTGAAACCAATTATCTTGAACTTCTTAATATTTTTGTGTTGATGGTGTGTATGGGGTGGTTGGGTTTTCATGCCGTCATCATGAAGGCCTTACCCAAGCCATGAACATGAAGCATTAAAATAATAATTCATCATATTACCCGTCATTTCTCGAACCTATTTTTAAAAATGACGTAAAAGTTGAACTTAGATAAACCTATTAACTGATCGATATGGCAAAGCAAACCGCACCATCCAATAACGTAAAAAAATCCTTTACAAATTCCAGATATTTCAGCTTTGAGCCTGGTTTCTTCAAAAAATATTGGCAGCAGGTTGCAGTATTGTTTGCACTTGCTGTTGCTCTCTATATCTACTCAGTTACTTTCGATTACGTATTAGATGACCAGATAGTAATTACCAAAAATGAATACACCAAAAAAGGTTTTTCAGGTATCATGGATATCCTGAAGACGGAGAGTATGCAAGGTTACTTCGGTGAGCAAAAAAATCTGGTTGTAGGATCTCGTTATCGACCTATGTCAATTGTCAGTTTTGCAATTGAGTATCAGCTTTGGGGTTTAAACTCTTTCATGAGCCATTTGATTAACATTCTTTTATATGCTTTTACCGGCATTTTATTGTACAGGATACTTCTGATGTTGTTTCCGAAAAAGGAAGATCAAAATCCTTTTTTGAGTATTCCTTTTATCGCCTCTCTGTTGTTTGTAGCGCACCCAATACACAGTGAAGTAGTGGCAAATGTCAAAGGTAGAGATGAAATACTGACTTTAATGGGAGCATTGGGCAGCATTTACTACACCTTAAAATATCTTTCGAACCAAAATTCTAGATACTTAGTATTGAGTGCTGTTGCATTTTTCTTTGGTCTTATGAGTAAAGAGAATGCAATAACATTTTTAGCAGTCATTCCGCTAACTGTATATTTTTTCACAAAGGCAACGGCTGGTATTAACTGGAAAGTAACAGCTCCACTTTTGATTTCGACAGCTATTTACCTGGTGATTAGATATTCTGTTATTGGCTATTTTTTAGGTAATGGCGAAAAAATCACTGACCTGATGAATAACCCTTTTGCTCAAATGAACGGAGGTGAAAAACTTGCGACCATTTTTTACACCTTGCTCATATACATCAAACTTCTTATATTTCCTCATCCGTTAACTCATGATTATTATCCTTATGCCATTCCAAAAATGAACTGGTCGAGCATTTGGTCAATATTATCTTTATTGATTCACGTCGGTTTAGGATTCATTGCTGTTAAAAACATTAAAACAAAAAGCATACTTTCCTATTGCATCTTGTTTTACCTTTTTACTATTTCAATAGTTTCAAATATTGTTTTTCCGGTTGGGACATTCATGAATGAAAGGTTTGTATATATATCGTCAATCGGGGTTTGTATAGCAGGAGCCTGGTTCTTTGTGAGTTATTTACCGGGCCTACAGGGAGGTAAATTCAAATCACTTGGCTTGGCTTTGATCGCGTTATTTGTCATTGGCTTTGGTGCTAAGACGGTTGCACGAGTTCCTGCCTGGAAAAATAAACTGTCACTTAACGCAGCTGCAATCAAGTACTCTGCTAACAGTGCCCGAGCGAATTGTTTTATGGCAACCGCTTTGTTTGAGGAATTTCAACTTGAAAAGGATGAAGCGAAGAAAAAGGCAATGCTTGTAGATATAAACAAATATATCAATCGTTCGCTTGAAATATACCCAGACTACTATTCTGCTTTGCAAATGTATGCCGGTGTTGTTGGTGCAAATTATGTTGCGGATAAGAATTTAGATAATGCTTTGGCAGGTTTTTATAAAATACTCAGCAGACGAACCACCATTACTTACGTTGACCAATTCTTGGAATATCTGGAAAAAATGCCTGATACAGACAAGAAAAAAATAGCTGATTTTTATTTTGATCTAGGTTATAAAGTATTCTACAAAGAAAAGAAATTCTATAACAATGCTGCGAAATATTTGGATAAGGCATTGAAATACAATGATTTGGATCCAAAGGCCAACTATGCAATGGCGATTGTTATGTCTGAGATAGGCGATTATGCTAAATCTGACCAGTTTAAACAAGTGGCAATAGACCAGGATGCAAATGTTATCAATTATTTTATTGAAAAGTTGCAATAGAAGGACTTCAACTTAGATTTTTACTGTTGAGAACGAACTGTAAATTGCGAAGAACATAAATTAAAACGCGAATTAGGTTGCGAACACTGTAAATGATTTTTACTGCATGGTCCTTGTATCACTTGCTTTCTAGATTTTTTACATTAAAAGAGCGTTCCTTAAAATAAGTTTGATAATTTTGAGCCATGAATTCAGATGAGCTTATTTATCAAATTGCTATTACGTTTTTGCCAAAAGTCGGCCCCGTAACAGCTAAAAACTTGATAAGTTATTGT
>JAEUUM010000594.1 GCA_016787375.1 Saprospiraceae bacterium | reverse complement strand
TAACTGTATTATCGCAGGCAGAGTAGCTTGTTTGGTGTCCAGTAGCATCACAATTAATCTTCAGATTATAATTTCCAGTTGCCAGGCCTGAGATTATATTAAAACTGCCATTTGTAATGTCCCATTTTTGATTTTGGCTACAACCAGAAACGCCAAGTTCTGAGTTATAACCAAATGAGTATGAAGTTGAGCTAACAAATGTTCCAGAACTGGTCTCAATAACAAGATAAATTTTTCCTCCACAAACATTTCCACCCGGACAACCAGACTGATTTTCTTTATAAGTTTTAATCTCACCACCATTAAAGATAAATGAACCTCCTTGAGTGAAAGTTCCTAGATTTGCGTTTGAAAAATCAGGATTTGTAGTGTTGGCGTACAAGTCATAATAATTGCCACCTAAAATTACATAAGACTCAAAAATTCCAAACCCAGCAATAGCTTTTGGTGAAAAATTAATAAATATTACAGAAAATAAAATGTATTTGGAAAGAAGTTGCATGTTATAATGTTATATTAAATATTTATTTAATATAATCACAAACTTTATGCCAAAAGGATGATGTGATCCAGCATCGGTGTTTACTGTTCACAAGCTTAAAATCATTAAAACTTAATAATATTTTCCCTGACTTAGATAATTTTTTATGTAATCATCTATTCCGGATTCAAGGCTTGTAAATGGCTTTTCATATCCTGCATTTTTTAACTTTGACATATTTGCTTCAGTAAAATATTGGTAAGTGTCGCGTATATCTACAGGTGTATCAATAAATTCGATTTGTGGCTTTTGACCCAAACTTTTGAAAACTCCCTTTACCAAATCCAAAAAGGTTCTTGCTTTACCGGAGCCGAGGTTATATATACCTGAGTGTTTTCGTGTTTTAAAAAAATAATATAAAACATCTACAACATCTTTTACATATACAAAATCCCGAGATTGATGACCGTCTTCAAAATCTGGTCTATGAGATTTGAAGAGGTTCATTTTGTGGTTTGTTTTTATTTGGTTAAAGGCATGAAATACAACACTGGCCATTCTGCCCTTATGATATTCATTGGGTCCATAAACATTGAAAAATTTAAATCCAGCCCAAAAAGGTGGAGTTTTTTTCTGTTTTAAAACCCATTCATCAAACTGTTGCTTTGATTCTCCATAAGGATTCAATGGTTTGAGATTTGGTATTTTGCTTTCATCATCATCATATCCATTTTCACCATTACCATACGTGGCAGCACTACTTGCATAAATCAATGGAATGTGATGTTTGACGCATAACTTCCAAATAGCTTTTGAATATTCCAGATTCAGTTCGTCAAAAATTTCAATACTTTGTTCTGTAGTATCTGTTCTTGCACCAAGATGGATAACAAAATCCGTCATTCCAGCCAGGTTGTCAAATAACCCAAGAAAAATATCTCGGTGAATCCAGTCACGGATGAATTTCTTTTTAAGATTGTTGTCTTTGTATTGTTTGTAAAAATCATCTACAACGATAACATCATAAAGGTGCCCCAATTCATTCAATTTAGCAACCATGCAGCTCCCGATGAATCCGGCTGCACCTGTGACAATTATTCTTGATTTTCTAATTTCTGACATTAGTTTGTTTCTGCTTGCATGTAAGACTCAATTGGTGGGCAGACACATACCAAATTACGATCACCATGTGCACTATTTACCCGACCGACTGTTGCCCAAAATTTGCCGCCTGCTTTAAGGTAAGGCAAAGGAAATGCTGCTTTTTCTCTTGAGTATGGCAGTTCCCATATGTCTGAGCAGATAACAGCTTGTGTATGTGGTGAATTCATCAATACATTATTATGTGAATCTGCTTTACCAGAGGCTATTTCGTCAATTTCTTTTTTAATTTCTAACAATGCTTCACAAAAACGATCGATTTCAGATTTGCTTTCACTTTCCGTAGGTTCTATCATAATGGTTCCTGCAACAGGAAAAGATAGG
>JAEUUM010000591.1 GCA_016787375.1 Saprospiraceae bacterium | reverse complement strand
CTGCATTGCAAACTTTTATTTGTTCTAATAAACCTTTATGCAGGTCTGTATGTGAGGCGGCTTTATCAAAGTTTCGCTCAACACTTTTAAAAAAAGAATCTGTACTACTCATTATTAGGGTTTTGATTTTCTAATTTTTTTATTCTGCGTTCCATTTGGATAAGAAGTGCAAATATACCTATGAAGATCAATACAATTACTGCAATCACCACATATATTTTACCAATATTATTCATAAAATCTTCCTGCCCCTCTTGAGCCAATAATTTTACGAAGGTTATGATCATTAGGAATCCCGTAAGACTTAACTTTTTTCTCATTTTAATAGTCAGCTTTTATTCGTTCTAATTTATTTAATCTTTTGAGCAGATTTGCAATCCACAATGTAAACAGAATCCAACCAATACAGGCAGGATAAAAAACCATCCGCATGGAGTTATCTAGATCCTCCCCACCCATTGCCGGATTACCACCGTTGCCCGGATGAAGGCTATCTGTCAGTCTTGGAATGACAAAAATCAGGGGAATTAATGCAATAAAAGCAAAAATATTATAGACAGCGCTTAGTGAGTATTTTTTTTGTGGATCTTCAAGTGATGATCTTAAAATAAAATAGGCAAAATATATCAACAAGGAAATTGCCGTCATATTTTGTTTTATATCACCACTCCAGTACTGTCCCCAGGTATGTTTAGCCCATAACGCTCCCGTTGCAAGACCGAGTATGCCAAGAAGCATCCCGGTTGATGTTGAAGCAACTGCAATATCATCAAACTTTGCTTGTTTCGTTTTTAAGTACTTCCAGCTGGCCCAGACAGAGTATCCAAACAAAACCAGCATTGCAAACCAAAGGGGTATATGATAATAAGAATTGCGGATGGTTTCTTCCAATATTAATCGATAAGGAAACGACCACCCGATATGTTGATGCAATTTACCGGGATCCTTAATAAATACACCATCCATTTTTGTGGTTAAGGTTAAATCGCCCTGTCTTAACGTAATTGCTGAGGGTTTTACCAATGCCCCGTCGGTTGGGGAATTTACCAATAATACTGCTTCAGAAATTTTGTCGTTAATGGGCAGTTGTGCAGGTATTTGAAAAGCAACTTGCATGAAGTTGGGGGACCTAACTAGGTTATTTGAAGACTCGATAAAGGAGCCATCTTTCAATTTTAAAAACACATGAAGATCTTCCTTTTCTTTGAAATTAGTATTATATCCGGAGATGGATATGGTTGATTGTTTGCCGGCATCCAATACTAATGGTTCAACAGACAATATTCCTGGTTTAAGCGGAATAATTAAACCTGCGACAAGTGAATATACAATTAATATTCCCCCAATATATTTACAAAATGAAATAAACCCCGATCCTGCTTTAGTATTAATTTCCATATAAAAATTTAATCTCGCCAAATAAAAGGAAACAGAAAAATCATTGCCCCAATTAGCATTCCGTCAATAGACAAAAGTATTACGATATCTTTCCAATAACCAGTGTCTTGTATCAATCGGCATGCTTGTGCACTCAATTTTAGCAAAGTTAGCAAAACAGGTATCATCAATGGAAAACTCAATATTGCCATCATTGATGAACCATTTGGAGTTTTATTAGCAATTGCAGAAATAAATGTATAGATCGTAGAAAAGGCCATACAACCCAATACAATGGTAAGAAAGAATAACGGATAATCTTTTACGATTGGTTTACTGAAAAAGCTAAACCCAAGCCAGGTGAGTAAACCAATAAACAGAAGAATGACAAAATTATAAACGAGTTTTGAAAAAATAAAATTCAAGGAATGAGTAAGCTGATAGTAAAATAATTGCCTGGCTCCACTTTCCTGATAAAAACTCCGTGTGGTTGCATTAGCTGAAGCAAATAGTATGATAATCCAGAAAACTGCTATCCAAACATTTGGTGAAATGTTTTTAAGAACCGAGAAAACGATAAATACAGTTG
>JAEUUM010000572.1 GCA_016787375.1 Saprospiraceae bacterium | reverse complement strand
TTCAGAAATTAGCTGATACCCTAATCAATCACTTTAAAAAGCAGCAACAGGATTATGATCAAAATACCCATTAAAGCGATTCCAAATAACAATTCGGCTATTTTTTCACTTCTTTTTGAATTGGTTGGCTTACTTGTTTGGATTGAATAAAACGAATACAAACATGAAAAAATAAGAATCAATGAAACAACTGAAGTAAACTCATCCACAAAACTGTCTGCTGCATGGTTATTACTATGAACGGATGTTATTACAACAAGGCAAAAGCCCAAAAGTGTTGCAGATGTATTTAAAATGTGCTGGGATGTTTTATTTGTAGTCACCAACTTTTTTTAAAGATTAATTAAAAATCTATTTGGTCTTGTGTAAGGCATCCTTTTCACAAAAATATACCCCTTGTTCCAAAATAACCAAGCAAAACCGTACTCCAATACCTGTTTATTATACTCCAACAAGGTCCCAAAGGAAAAAACTCCAGTCCAAAATTACTTGCCCGATTTTTCAATTAATCTTGCTGAAATCTGAAGAAAATCCATTTCTGTAATAATGCCTACAAGTTCATTGCCTTGCACCACCGGCAAACTACCTATACCATTTTTCTTCATTTTCTCAACTGCCTCTATGATCCTTGCATTTGGATCTATGGTTATTGGCGTTTCAATCATAATGTCTCTGACCAACATGGGTTCGTCAATTTTGAGTTTTGCTCGTTTGGCGTAATAGCGGAGAATCAATCTGGTGGTAATCAAACCTATTAAATTGCCTTTGGTGTCCTCTACAGGGGAGTAATTGATCTTTCTCCAATCCATCATATCTGCTACCAGTTCTACAGGATCGTCCTTTTGGCAAGTAAAAAGATCTGTTTCCATAAATTCGCTGACTTTCATCTGCGATGGGTTGTAATATTCCATATCATTTAGATTTGGCAATGGCCAGTTATGCACCGGTATCTGTTGCTGCTGATTTTTGATTATTGATGATGTGAGTACCGCAAGGGTCTCATCAATGGTGGTTTCTGATTTTAGCTTGGTAAAGGCTCTTAATATCCAGCGAGATCCGTTCATGTGCTTTTTTGCTCGTTCTTCTATAATTCCCATGTATTTGTCTATGTCTGAATCATCGACTTTACATGATTTCAAACCGGTTTTTGCCAATGGCAACAATTCTTCCAGAATTAAATCGCATGCCGAAACTTTTTTATCGTTAAACCATGTAAACTTCGAATCAATGCCAAATTTTGAAGCCTTTTGGAAATTATCTCTTACATCTTCATAAGATATTTGTTTGGTTATATCGGTGTATTCATTTCCGGCTGCCATCATAGCACCTAACCAAAATGCTGCATTTGCCACTTGGTCTTGAACTGTAGGACCTGCAGGCAACACCCTGTTTTCAATCCTTAAATGTGGTTTTCCGTTTTCAGAAATTCCATAACAAGGGCGATTCCAGCGATAAACGGTAGAGTTATGTACTTGAAGTGCCTTTAGCTTAGGGACCTTACCCTTTTGAATAAGTTCGAGAGATTCTTCTTCAACATCCGTACCCAACAAAACCCGGAATCTCGAGATATCCTCTTTGTAAATCTCAAGAATGGAATCTTTTAGCCATCCATTCCCAAAATTAACCCTTGGACTTCGCT
>JAEUUM010000056.1 GCA_016787375.1 Saprospiraceae bacterium | reverse complement strand
ATTCGTTGTGAATTGCTTTTGAATTGTTATCTTAGTGTGGCTTTACACAACGTTGGCAAGAAGAATAAAAAACATGTTCAAGTTGTGAATTGCTTTTGAATTGTTATCTTAGTGTGGCTTTACACAACATTATTTACAATAATAAGTAACTCCTTATCGTTGTGAATTGCTTTTGAATTGTTATCTTAGTGTGGCTTTACACAACAAATAGAAGAACTTTCATTTGATGCGCTTAGTTGTGAATTGCTTTTGAATTGTTATCTTAGTGTGGCTTTACACAACATATATACGAACTTATTAAATGCCAAACAGTTGTGAATTGCTTTTGAATTGTTATCTTAGTGTGGCTTTACACAACTTGCTGACCTAAAGACAATCAAAGATTCTTGTTGTGAATTGCTTTTGAATTGTTATCTTAGTGTGGCTTTACACAACACCTGGATTGTAAGGCGATGTAAATTGTCCGTTGTGAATTGCTTTTGAATTGTTATCTTAGTGTGGCTTTACACAACAGAGCCGCACTAAGATATTATCAATCAGCAGGTTAGAATATACCCCAGAAATTAAAAAATCAGAACAATTCCAGTTGTTGCACAGGTTGGGGCACCGAAACTTCTTTTTGACCATAGAATATCTGCATCATTCCAAATTGTTTATCTGTTATACACAAAACACCAATTTTACCGTATTTTGGTAAACTTTTTCTTACTCTTTTTTCATGTACATCTGCATTTTCACGACTGGCGCAATGTCTCAGATAAATCGAAAACTGAAACATATTAAATCCGTCCTTTAATAACTCTTTTCTAAAAAGAGAAGCTGCTTTTCTTTCTGCTTTGGTTTCAGTAGGAAGATCAAAAAAAACAAATAGCCACATGATTTGATATTGATTGAATCGGTCATTTGATAAAATACTCATAACATAACCGGATAAACAATTAATTTTTTCTTGCCCTCAAAGCAATCATATAGTGAGGCTGATGTTCTTGACATACCAACCATCAAAGGACTTTTTACTTTAGCAAATATTGCATCGGCAGTCGCGATACCCAAAATTTTAATTTTTGCATCTTTAGATAAAAAGCTATCAATTTTCATTTCAGTGAACAATTCATAAGAAAGCATATCTACAAATGGCCGGTATGGCTCCATGATATCATCAGCAAGTGCGTATGCATTGTATTTATTTTTATGAAAAATGCCAAGAGTTGGAAGCAATCCGGAACTCAAAAGCGCTCTTGCCATCATTGCCCTGAGTATGGTATATCCATAATTAAGCAAATTATTTGGCGGCTCTCCATACCTATCCCGAATAAAATTATCGAATAATACCGGCCAATAATAGGCAGCAGCCTGTGCTTCAATGTTTCCTGAATCACCACTGTTTATCCGCTCAAGAAGCACTTCAAGCCTTTTATAGGGCTTACCTAGTTTTTTTAAAACCATAAGTTGATTGCTAACTTTTGCCTTGACCGTTTGTTGCCATAGATTTTTCTTTAAAGGAATCGAAGCATTAATCTGGTGATTGTATTTTTCAGCCTGAGTATAATTGCCTTCCAGAGGCAACATCAAACCTGAAGGCATGTGGCTCTCATCACAGCTAATTACGGCACATTTGTTTTCCGCCAGTCTTCTTAAAACAGCATGTGTAATAGTGATTTGAGCATGATCAAGCAGTACCACACCAATATCCTCTACCGGAATTTTCCTTGTATCATCATTTCCCGGCTGTTGAACTACAAGCTGGTCAAGATTCACAGACAAATAGGCTGGATGGCCAAAATATAAGGTGCGTTTGATCATTATTAAAGCATCTGAATATTATACTTCAAATACTTTGCCGAATAATCAATCTTATTTTAAATGTTTACCCAAATTCCTGATTTTTTGTAACTCCTCGACATCTGATTTGTCTTTTAATCTGCCAGTGTTCATCTTCATCAATACCAAATCGTTAAAATGAATATAAGGGATTTCCAAACCATCTAATTGAGCAAGCACTTTA
>JAEUUM010000066.1 GCA_016787375.1 Saprospiraceae bacterium | reverse complement strand
TGTGATTTTAACACAACTCAAATCATGTGTTATTATAAGTGAAGAAGTTTTGTATTTAAGTTGTAATTCAACCATTAGATGACTGATTTCTCTTGAAGTAATCGGATCCAGACCAGTTGTTGGTTCGTCATAAAGCATTATACTTGGTTTTAAGATTAAAGTTCTGGCCAGAGCAATACGTTTGCGCATTCCGCCTGATAATTCAATTGGCATCATATCCACGGTGTGTTCCAGGCCTACATTTGCCAGTGCCTCCATGATAAGTTCATCTTCGTTTGCTTCACTTTTGTCCAACCAATGCCTTCTCATTGGGAATAATAAGTTTTCACGAACTGTCATTGAATCATATAAAGCATTGCTTTGGAATAAAAATCCAATTTTTGAGCGTAGAATATCCAACTCCTCCTGGTTAAGTTCGGAAATGTTCTGGTCACCGAATGCACATATTTCCCCTTTTTCCGGAATCAACAAGCCAATGATGCATTTTATTAAAACAGATTTTCCTGAGCCGGACTTTCCCAAAACAACTATATTTTCTCCTTCGTGCAGGGTTAAGTTGAAATCCTTTAATACCTCATTTGATCCAAATTTCTTGTAAAGATTTTTAACCTCGAGAATTACCTTTTTATTTTTATCTGTATCCTTCAAGATGAATAAATATTAATTGAGGTTCAGTAAATCTGTTATTTGTACTGCAATTAAGTCCAATATGAATACTATGACCGAACTCAAAACAACTGCGGAGTTTGCAGATTTTCCCACTCCCTCTGTTCCTTTGGATGAATAAAATCCTTTGAAGCAACCAATGAGTCCAATTGCAAAGCCAAAAACAAAAGTTTTCAAAAATGCCGGTATAACATCTGCAAACAATAATGCATCAAATACTTGTTTGTAAAATAGCTGGAAACTGGTAGAACCATGTATGTTAATTCCAACAAAAGACCCGTACAATCCGATGGCATCCGATAAAAGTACCAACACGGGCAGCATCAAAGTACAGGCAAGAACCCTGGTAACGACCAAATATTTATAGGGGTTGGTCCCCGAAACATCCATAGCATCTATTTGTTCGGTTACTTTCATGCTACCAAGCTCAGCACCAATACTTGATCCAATTTTTCCTGAAAATATAAGTGCTGTTATCATTGGACCTATTTCCCTGATAATAGACAATGCAACCATCGCTGGAATTTTGGCCTCAACTCCATACTCAAGCATAATTGGCCTAACCTGAAGTGTTAACACCAAGCCCATGATGAAACCGGTGAGCCCTACCAATCCAAGTGACTGGTATCCAATTATAAAACATTGTCTTAGGAATTCGGTGAGTTCAAATCTGGCTTTAAAAACTTGCACGAAGAAAGTCCCGGTGAATCTTCCAATATTTCCCGTCTCATCTAATATAGCTTTCCAATTTTCCGGTAACTTCAACTGTACAATATTTTAATGCATCTAAAGTTATGATTTATTTGAATAACATCAAAATTATTAACGTGGGAGATTAAAGTCTGGATATTGGAAGAACAGATATTTATGTGGGTTTTACATACGCTAAGTTTTGCAAGAAATCACAATATTTATATCTTATCTATTCGAATTTCTTGTATTTGCGTGGTAGAGGCATTCGTCTTGAAATACACATAAACCCTAAATTTACCATTTTGAGTTTCAAGTTCACCGATACAATAATATGAATCCTTTCCTTTAGATGTGCCTTGATGGACTTGGGTAAAACTTTTCGGTTTGTTTTTTGATAAAAAACTTTCCAAAGCTGCTAAGGCCTGAGATTTAGATTGTGTATTTTCAGAATCTAAGATTGTTATGTCAACCATGCTGCCAAAATAAGAAGAAATTCCTCTAATATTCGCTTGTCTGAATGCTTCTGAAACAGCATCCCAAACCGGGTCTGCAACCTCAGCTTTTGCACAGATGGACGATAACATCATCATTGAAAATAAAATCCTTAACATCATGATATACATTTTAAAATTATGACGACAAACTTAATGTTTAAGTTCAGAATTATTAAATCTTAACATTTAATTATTTTGCTGGTACACGATTTTTCCGTCGAGTATGGTCATCAACACTTTTGTTTGGGGAATTTTCTCTTCATCGCAATTTAGCAAATCAGTATCTGTGACGATAATATCTGCAAGTTTACCAGGTTTGATTGAGCCTTTTATATCTTCTTCAAATCCGGCATATGCATTCCACAATGTATAACTAAGAAGAGATTCTTCGCGTGTCATTTTTTGCTCAGAATAAAACTCCATTCCATTGTCAATTCTTTTTCTTGTAACAGCAGCATATATGCACTCAAATGGATTTATTTTTTCGACGGGTGTATCTGTTCCATTGGCAAGTTTTGCTCCACTATCTAGCAATGATCTCCAGGCATAAGAGCCACTTTTAGCTCTGGCATCGCCAAGACGTTTTGCAACAAACGGAGCATCAGAAGTACAATGTATGGCTTGCATTGAAGCAATTACTCCAAGTTTACCAAATCTGGGTATGTCTTTGGTGCTGACATGCTGAGCATGCTCGATTCTCCATCTATGGTCTGTATTTTTTGGATCTCTCCTGAAAACCGATTCATACAAATTCAGCACTTCCTGATTTCCTTTATCTCCAATTGCATGGACACACAATTGTAAATTTTTACTAAATGCAAAGTCTGCAAATTCTTTGAGTGAATAGAGATTAAGAACATTTTGACCCTTAAATCCTGCTTTATCTGTATATGGCTTTAACAACCAAGCGCCGTAAGAGCCCAATGCACCATCAATATATTGTTTAATTGCCCTTATGGTTAGGAAATTTTCATGATAGCCAATAATTGGAAGTCGGTTTGAAATAGATCTGATCTTGTTTAAAGTATCGTAAATCATAACCCACATTCTTATTTTAAGTCCGTCATTATCAGCCAATGTTTTGTAATTTGATAACTTTGAAACCGAAACACCGGCATCATGAAAGCTGGTAATTCCTGTTTTTAAACAAGCATCTTGTGCAACTTCAATACGTTTCTGCCACATTTTGTACCTGGTATCATCATTCTGTTTCGCACTCTCTTTTAAAAGGACGGAAGAAAAAAGTTCCATGGCATTTTCTTCAAATATCCCAGTGGGTTCTCCATTTTGGTCCTTAATTATTTTTCCTCCCGGCGGATCTTGTGTCTTTCGATCGATTTTTGCCAATTCCATGGCTTTTGCATTTGCTAGTAATGCATGCCCACTCGCATGATAAAGCAATACTGGATTATTTGGTGAAACTTTACTGATTTCGTTATGGACTGGATATCCGCCATAGTTCAATTCAGGTAACTTGTCCCATTTTTCCTGATGCCAGCCGCGACCTTCCAGCCATTCTCCTGTACCAAGACTTGGAATTTTTGCATTTACAGAACTTATGGCATCCTGCCATGTTTTTATTCCTAATAAGTTAATTGAAGTCAAACTCTCTCCCAGTCCCTCCATGTGACCATGCCCCTCAATTAAGCCGGGCATACAGAATTTCCCACCCAAATCAATCAATTTTGATTTAGGCCCTTGTAGTTTTAATATGGTGTCTGAGCCAATTCTTAATATTTTTCCATTTTGTATCGCAATTGCAGTTATATTCTTATCAGCACTTTCCGCTGTAAAAACTTTACCGTTGTATAAGATTAAATCCGGCGATTGAGCGATCAAAAACAACGAACAAAAAGACAGTATAGTGATCAAAACTTTACTCATGAAAATTAGTTTTGATCAAAGATATGCACAACAAACAAAATTTATACGGAATAGCTTAGTAACCTGGTTGAATGTTTGATAATTTTCTCAATCAGATCTTCAGGCTTGAAAGGTTTGATAATGAAATCTGTAAAACCCGCATCTGCCAGAATTTTTTCTTGGTTTGGGATTTCACCCGCCGACATACCAATGATGATCGGATTGTAAAGTTTTTTTATTTGCTTGGTCGATTCGATGCCATCCATTACAGGCATTTGTAAATCCATTAGTATTATGTCAAATTTTTCTTTTTTGGACGCATTTAATGCAATCCAGCCATTCTCTGCTTCAAAAAATACAAAATTTTTAAACTGATTTTGGAGTGTTTTTTTGGTTGAAAGTCTATTCAGAAAATGGTCATCTACTAGTAAAACTTTCAAGTTGTCAAGATTTAAATTCTCTTTTGATGAATTATTTGCACTTTCTTGAACTGATTTGAAGTTAATGTTCATTTCCAAGGTCGGTGAAGCTTGTGACTTGGTTAAGGAGATTGACCCATTCATTTGTTGTAACGCACTTTGTATGATTGACAACATATCCGCAATAGAATGAAAGCGCTCATTTATCAGGGTTACCAATGAAATATGAGTAGGGGATTTTAGCGCAACATCTAATTCTTGAACCAGGCTTTTGCTGAAATCTTTTAGATCAATAATCAAGGACAACCTGAAATTATTTTGCGATTGCTTAAAATTTGATTTTATACGCTTTGGTATTTTTGAGTCAGGCAATGTGACCATTGCCTTTATAGTTTGAAGCAAAATAGTGAATAAGTCTGGATTGTATTCAATCTGACTGTTCATCAACATTTCAGTTTTGACATTTTTCTCAGGAATCTCCAATGATAAATACTGTTCTGCAGTCTTTAAAAGGGATTTTAGTGGTAAGATTGACGTGTTTTTATGACTTTTTTTGTCAGTTAAGATAAGCATTCCATTCAATCGGTGGGCAGTGTTGGAAAGCTCGTCTACCGAAGATTGTAATTGTTCGAAAAGCTCTTTTTGATTTTCATCTAATCTGCTTTGACCAATGATATACCCAAAATGTTGAACCGAATTTATAGGAGTTTTTATGTCAAATACAACTGACTGAATAAACTCCTTGATAATTTGATTTGTACCCAAATCAATCTTGTCTTCTTGCTTAATTGCTTCATATTCTCCATACGAGTGTTGTATTGTACCAACAATCTTGAGAGGTTTAGTATTATCTTCAAAACTGAAGCGTGCGTTTAATTTTACCGTTATAATATTGTTGCCTACAACCAAACGATGAGTCAATTGCTTTTTGGAGACAGCTGTTGAAAGGCAATTAAACCAAACACTTACCATTTCTTTATCCTCATTGTGCACATAATCCATATAGAGTGATAAGGTTGGAATCAAGCTATCATTCTGGAAATTGAATATTTGATAAATTTCTCTGGACCATTTCATTTGATAGTTTACCAAATCCATAGACCAATAAGCAATATCTGCGATAGATAAAGCCTCTGCCTGGTTTCTGACTTTGGTACTCAGTTCTTCAATGGTTGAAACTTGCTTCTTTAACAAATTGTTGCGTAAGATTGCATTTTGAATGGTTTTGAACAATAGTGCATTTGTGAGCTTATCTTTGGTTAAATATTCCTGTGCACCTGCCTTGATTGCTAAGGATTCAACTATAGAATTCTGGGTTCCGGTTAAAACAATTACCGGAATTAAATTATTCTTTTCTATAATTTTTTGTAGTGTCTTATATCCAACACTATCAGGTAGACCTAAATCCAGCAATATCACGTCGATCGTGTTGTTAATAATAAATTCTATTCCATCGATCAGAGTATCAGCTTTTAATAAATTGTACCTAAAACCAGCTTCTTCAAGTAAACTTGAAATAATTCTTTGATCAGATTTATTATCCTCAACTAGCAATATGTTTATCTTCTGCTGCATAGAACTTTACTTGGTAATCATATTATTAATTGTGGGTAAAGTAACGGTTTTGCACCAAAAGTTGTAGACATCCCGAATCATCTCAAAAAATACATCGAGGTCAACAGGTTTAGTCAGATAGCTATTAGCATGGTTTTCGTAACAATA
>JAEUUM010000511.1 GCA_016787375.1 Saprospiraceae bacterium | reverse complement strand
GTGGAGTTACTGTTAATTTTATCCTTGGGTTTTTCCTCTACAGCATGGTTTTGTTTGTTTGGGGTGAAAAATATTTACCGGCTTCAGAGGTTAAAAACGGTATCTATGTTGACTCACTTGGTATTCAACTTGGACTTAGAGATGGTGACAAAATCCTTAAAATAGGTGATAAGCCTTTTGATAAATTCAACGACCGCATGCTGGTCAAAGAAATAGTAATCAATAATTTGAACAAAATAACCGTGGAGCGTGATGGTCAACAATTGGATTTAAATGTAACTCCTGATAAAGTTGGAATTTTGGCAAGTTCCAAGAACAGCCGCTCAGAACTGTTTGGAGCCAGAATTCCATTTATAATAAGTACTGTAGCGAAAGAAAGCCCTGCTTTTAAAGCCGGAATACAAAAAGACGATAAAATCATAAGTATCAATGGCACTTCAATTGCTTACTTTCATGAATTTAAAAAAATCATCAATAATTTGGCTAATAAACCGGTTAGTATTCAATTATTGAGAAATTCTGATACACTCAATGTAAACTTAACTACCACTGAGCAGAAAATGATTGGAGTAGCACCATACCCACCTGATCATTATTTCAAATTTGAAACACAAAAATACTCGTTGGTTTCTGCTTTTCCTGCGGGTATCAAAAAGGGAACTTCGTTTTTGGGTGACCAGTTTAAAGCATTCGGGCAAATGTTTAAGGGTAAAATTAAGGCGAGTGAAAGCTTGGGTGGCTTTGGCTCGATTGGCTCCATGTTTGGCGATGTATGGATCTGGGAAAGATTTTGGACCATGACTGCTATACTATCTCTCATTTTAGCTGTTATGAACCTCTTACCCATTCCGGCTCTGGATGGAGGATATGTAGTATTTTTGATTTATGAAATAATCTCTGGCAAAAAACCAAGTGACAAATTTGTTGAAAAAGCTGTAACAGTAGGATTTTTCTTGCTTTTAGCACTTATGGTTTATGCAAATGGGCTAGACATCTTTAGAAAATTCTTCCAAAAGTAATATGAATTATTTCGAATTATTTGAGGTGCCTGTTAGTTTTTTCCCGGATTTGGCAGAAATAAGAAAGAAATATCATCAACTGAGTTTCAAGTTTCATCCTGATTTTCATTCAGTTGGTTCTGCCTACACCGAGAATGAAGTTCTGGAAAAATCAACAGAAATTAATGAAGCTTATCAGACTCTTCTTGATCATGATAAACTACTAAGCTATATATTAGATTTGTACAACGCCTTACCTCAAGAAGGTCAGGCAAAAGTGCCTCAGGATTTCCTTTTGGATATGATGGACATCAATGAGGAACTTATGGAATTGGAGATGGAACCTGATCCAACAAAGCATCATTCCTTACTTACAAAAGTAACTGAATTAGAAAATCAAATAACGGAAGAAGTAAAATCAGATATGGAAAACTTTGATTTTCAACATGCTGAAGTTGGAACATTAAAAAAAATAACAGATTTTTATCTTAAAAAGCAGTATATTTTGCGTTTAAAACAAAATTTATCTAACTTTGCATCGCCTTAAGCCGAAGTGGCGGAATTGGTAGACGCGCTGGATTCAAAATCCAGTTCTCGCAAGGGAGTGTGGGTTCGATTCCCACCTTCGGTACTAAAAGGTTCTTCATCTGAAGAACCTTTTTTATTTGAGTATAGCGTAAAATTGATTTCTTTAACATCCTATATTAAAACAAAGGAGATGTTTCATGAAAGACCAATAAATATTTACCTTGCAACCAACATGAAGATTCAAGATTTTTTCTATCACATTACAACTTCATATAACTGGATGTATTACATTTGTATATTAAAAATTAATGAGAATCGTCTAAAGATGATTATTTAATATGGAAATTATTCTCATCGGAATCCTGATTCTGATAAATGGATGGCTGGTATTGGCCGAAATGGCTCTGGTCTCTTCCAAAAAAGTCAGGCTTGAATCAGCAGCGAAAAAAGGAAGCCAAAAAGCTAAAACAGCTCTAGAACTCTCCGAACATCCAAATAAATTTTTACCTACCGTACAAATTGGAATCACCGTAATTGGTATTTTAAACGGAATTTTTTCAGGCGAAAACCTGACTGAATATGTCGAATCATGGGCTTCACAGTTCGAAGTCTTCAAACCATTTGCCCATTCCATCGGTGTGGGAATAGTTGTTGTCACCATTACTTTCTTGACCATTATTTTTGGGGAGCTTTTACCAAAGCGAATTGGAATGACCTACCCTGAGACCATTGCCAAGGGAATAGGGCTACCTATGAAAGTCCTCTCACAATTTACGCATCCTTTTGGCTGGATATTAGTAAAAACCACCGATTTTTTCATTTTCTTGTTCGGAATGAAGAAATCAGACGAAAGCAAAGTAACAGAGGAAGAAATTAAAGCGATCATTCAAGAAGGAAAAGAAGGTGGCGAGGTTCAAGAGATAGAACAGGATATAGTTGAACGTGTTTTCTTGCTTGGAGACAGACGTGTAAGTACACTAATGACCCCACGAAGCCAGGTTGTAATGTTAGAAGGAAACCAATCAATGAAAGAGGTGTTGGATATCGTTACAAATGAACTTCATTCATTGTATCCGGTATATGAAAAAGATAAAGACAATGTCATTGGTGTAGTTCGACTCAAAGATCTTTTTTCAAATATCAAAAAAGATTCGGTAAATGTTAAATCGTTGGTTTCAGAGGCTAATTTCATTTTAGAAAAAACCAGTGCATTTCAGGCTCTTGAAAAGTTCAAAGAATCTCATGTTCATTACGGTATCATTATTGACGAATACGGTCAAATGCAAGGTATCATAACACTAAATGACCTTTTAGAATCAATGGTGGGATATGCTTCAGATTTCTATAATGATGACTATTCACTTGTTGAACGTGAAGACGGGACATGGCTTATTGATGGCCACTACCCTTTTCACGACTTCCTCCATTATTTTGATCTCGAACAAATAGACTCTGAGGTGAATTTTGATACATTTGGTGGTTTGATCCTAAATGAAATGGGGAGGATTCCTCATCAGGGAGACAAACTTGAATGGAATAACTTCCTGTTTGAAATAATTGACATGGACGGTACCAGAATTGACAAAGTAATGGTATCTAAAATACAAGATTAAATTTTTTTATCCTTTTGATAAAAAACGGTCAAGATCTTTCAAGATTTATATTTTTAGAGACGACATTCCTCCATCAAGATGCAAAATTTGCCCTGTCATCCAGGATGTATTTTCTGATAATAAGAAGTACGCCATAGATGCAACATCATCGGGAGAACCAATTTTTTGTAGGGGATGTCGTTTTGACGCTGCTTCAATTTTCTCCTCTGTCGAAAGTAATCTTTCAGCAAGTGATGTGTTGGTCAAAGATGGTGCGATGCAGTTTACCCTGATTTTTGGTGCAAACTCAGCCGCCAAACTTCTTGTCAATCCTTCAATAGCACCTTTTGCAGCACTGATGCTGGCATGGAAGGGCAGCCTACGGAAACTGCTACGGTACTGAACAATACAATCGACGCGTGCTCTGATTTTTTTAATGCAGCCAAGGCAGATTGGATGCTTTTTACTGCTCCTCCAAAATTCACCTTCCAGTCATCGGTAAAATCTTTGATAGACAGACGGTTAAATGGTTTCAGGTTAATTGTGCCGGGGCAATAAACCAGTCCATCCAGTTTTTCAGGCAAGAATTCAGCAGGTATATCATTTTCAGAAACATCCAATTGAAGGAATTTCACCTGGTCAGTTGATTCCGATTCATCAGCTGATCTGCTGATTAAGTAGACATTGTCTCCGTTTTTGATAAACATTTCCGCTAGCTTGCCACCGATTCCCTTCGTACCGCCAATTATCAGGTAATTTTTCATTGCTGTGAAACAAGCTAAATATAAAAAGGTTCTGAGTTTTGATAAGCATTTAGCTTAACCATCATCTCTGTAAACTACCCTGTAAATCTCTTTAATTTCGCATTACAGCAAAATGTCTTCTACATAATCTCCAAAATTGTTAGGGTTCAGAAATTAAAAAAAATACTATGAATCTCCATCGAGTAAATTACCCAAACCACCCAACACACTACCTTCCTCCTTTCTTTTAAATCCACCATAGGCAATTACTCTCGATGCCAATCTGCTGATTGGAAGGGACTGGATCCAAACTTTACCCGGACCTCTCAAGGTGGCAAAAAATAGTCCCTCTCCACCAAAAACCATATTTTTGATTCCTTTTACGAACTGGATATCATAATCAATACCACTGGTAAATGCTACAATACAACCTGTATCAATTTTAATGAGTTCGCCAATTTGCAATGTTTTTTCCACCACAATGCCTCCTGCGTGAACAAATGCCATGCCATCACCTTCGAGCTTTTCCATTATAAAACCTTCTCCACCAAACAAACCTGTTCCCAGCTTTTTTTGAAATTCGATTCCTATGTTAACACCTTTCGCCGCGCACAGGAATGCATCTTTCTGACAGATAATTTTACCGTTTAAAGCCTGCAAATCCATTGGAATGATCTTACCCGGGTAAGGGGCTGCAAATGTTACTCTTTGCTTGATGGCAGCATGATTTGTAAAAGCAGTCATAAAGAGACTCTCTCCTACCAGCAACCTTTTTCCTGCACTAACCATTTTTTGAAAAAATCCTCCTGGTTGCTCTGAACCGTCACCAAATATGGTTTCCATGATAATACCTTCATCCATCATCATGAAGCTTCCCGACTCACCTACAGCAGTCTCTTGAGGATCTAGTTCTATTTCAACACATTGAAGTTCTTCGCCGATTATTTTAAAGTCGATTTCGTGATTTTTTCTCATAATTTTTTGATTTTTTAAGTAAAACGAATGTACTGAAATTGTGTCTCAAATATTCGATTTGTCTCACAAATTTATCGATAAACTCATCATTAACCCAAGACAGCACAAAACAATCTTTGTTCCAACAAGAGTTGTTGCTTGGACCGCAAATCAAGCAGATTGATTGTACCTAGAACATAATTGTGATTGGGACTATAAAATCTCGCGCGAATTTCTTTGAAATTGAGCTCTTTTAAAATTTCATCATCATCAAACCGCAAATAAATATCGATATCTGCATCATTTGTATAAGCATGAGTTTGATGTTGGGTATTTTTTTTGTACTCATACTGATAATTATAAGACAAGGCAGAGATGTCAGACAATACTGCACTACCCGTTGGTAGACTACCGGCCCCTCTTCCCTGAAAAAATTGCTCACCTGAAAACTTACCTTCAACAATAACTCCATTGAATTCATTTTCAACTTTGTAGAGGTGATTTTCTGAATTCACAAACCTAGGTAAAACATATAATGCTAGCTTCTTTTCACTTGTTTTTTTGATAATGGGTGAAAGCTTAATATTGAATCCCTTTTCACGCGCATATAAAATATCCATTTCATTTAAAGTGGATATACCAAAGTTTAAAACCTCCGTTGGTGGAACAACAATTCCAAATGCATGCAAGGCGATGATGACAGCCTTGTACTTTGCATCAAATCCTTCAACATCATTGGTTGGATCACTTTCTGCAAATCCTTTCAACTGTGCCTCCTTTAGAGCTTCGGCGTAAGTTAAACCGTCTTTAATTGTTTTAGTAAGAATGTAATTGGTTGTACCATTAAAAATGCCTGAAACTTGCACAAGTTCTTCGTTATCGAAATATTCCTCGAGCGTTCTGATAATTGGAATGCTCCCGCATGCTGATGCTTCATACAAGATACCCACCTGATATTTTCGCTGGAGATCGAGTAATTCCTGTAGATGCATCGCGACCATTTTTTTGTTAGAGGTTACAACGTGCTTTTTATTTTCCATAGCAGTCTTGACTATTTCAAAAGCGGCCTCTGCATCATCTATTAACTCCACCACAACATCTATTTCCGGATCAAAAAGAATGTCATCTTTTTCGAAAGTGAACATTTGCATGTCTATATCACGACTTTTATCTTTGTTCTTAACGCATATCCTTTTAATTTGTGCCTTAAAGCCGGTGCTTTGGTCCAATGCTGTATAGAGACCGTGCCCAACTGAACCAAATCCGAATAACCCTAAATTAATATTTTTCATTTTATTGAATTGCTAATTGCTTTTGAAATATCAGCTATGATGTCGTCAATATGCTCAAGTCCGACTGAAATTCTGATTAAGCCGTCGTCTATACCTACCGCTAATCGTTCTTCTTCAGTCAATTTACAATGAGTTGAACTGGCGGGATGGGTAGCAATGGTTCTTGAATCCCCTAGGTTGGGAGAGATTTTAATCATGCTCAAATTATCCATAAACTTAGCACCGGCTTCAAGCCCTCCCGACAAACTAAATGCAACGATACCACCACCGGCGCGCATTTGCTTTTTTGCAATGTCATACTGTGGGTGGCTCTCTAAAAATGGATATTTAACCTTCTTGATTCCAGGTTTCCCCTCTAAAAACTTTGCAACTTGAAGGGCGTTTTCGCAATGTCTTTCCATTCTGATCGAGAGTGTTTCCAGACTTTTACTGAGTACCCATGCATTAAAAGCCGAAAGCGATGCACCGGTAATCCTATTATAAAGATAAATCTCTCTAATCAAATCGGCTCGTCCTACTACAACACCACCCAACACCCTACCTTGGCCATCCATATATTTGGTTGCTGAGTGTATAACAATATCAGCCCCGTATTCAATTGGTTTTTGGAGAAAAGGTGTTGCAAAGCAATTATCAACCAACAATAGTAATCCTGCTTTTTTTGCAATATGGCCAACCAATTCAAGATCAATCACCTCAATTGCAGGGTTTGTAGGTGTTTCTAAATAAATAAATTTGGTTTCCGGTTTAATTAATGCCTCGATACTTGATGGATCATCGGCATTAAAATATGAATGTTTGATACCAAGTCGCGGAAAATACTTTGTAAAAATGGTATGAGTTGCACCAAAAACAGAAGAACATGATATCACGTGATCTCCCGAACTCAATAATGCCATAAAACTCGCGTAAATGGCTGCCATACCGCTAGCAGTTGAAATCCCAGCCTCTGCGCCTTCCATTTGAACGACTTTTGCCACAAATTCATCTGTGTTGGGATTTCCGTATCTCGAATATATGAAGGCATCATTCTCTTCATTAAAAGCTGCCCTTAGTTCTTCTGCATTGTTGAATACAAAACTGCTTGTGAGGTACAAAGGAGCTGAGTGTTCCTGATTTTGAGATGCCGGCATTTGGTTTCTAATGGCATCTGTTTCAAATTTGTGTTTATTCATTTATGCTAATTTTATAGGTTATGGTGGCAGTAGGTTCGAGAGTTTTAGCTACAGAACAGTACTTTTCGAGAGACATGGAAACGGCTCTTTCTGCTTTTTCGAGACTCACCCTTCCTGAAATCTTAAAATGGAGATTGATGTTTCGGAAAAGTGAATAATCGTTTATTTTTTCTCTTTCACCATCTACCTCAACACTAAAATCTGTAATCTCTTGTCTTTGCTTCTTTAAAATTAATAAGACGTCAATTGAGGTACACCCGCCAAGTGCGGTTAATAGCAATTGCATTGGTCTAAAACCAGTATTATGACCACCCAAATCTTCCGATGCATCCATTAACATTGACAATCCTTGCTCATTGACAGCCTCCATCTGAAAAGCTTCGTCGGTGCGTTTGATATTTATTTTCATATTTCTTTAATAAATTTTTGAATACAATTGTTAATTATACTGCCCTCTGTCAGAAATCCATCGTGACCAAATGGTGAATCGATAATTTCGAGTTTGGCATTAGGAATATTTTCGGCTAAATATTTTTGTTCAATGTTGGGAAATAGTATGTCACTCGAAATTCCAATGACCAATGTTTTGGACTTAATTTTTTGTAATGCACTGTCTGTCGAGAACCTGTTTCTTCCAACATCATGAGAATCCATCGCTCTGCTAAGCACCATATAACTCCCGGCTGTAAATCGTTTTGCAAGTTTTGCTCCTTGGTGTTGCTGGTAAGTGGCCGCACCATAATCACCAATATCTCCTCCATCTCGGTCAGCTGTTCTTTCAAACATTTCGTAATTTCGGTAACTCAACATTGCTATGGCTCTTGCCGCCTTCAAACCTTCAGGACCTGCTTTTATCGCCATTCTTTGTGCTTCATTGAATGCAATTCCCCATGCTGAATGTTTTGCATTGGTAGCCAATAATACCATATATTCTGCAAAGTCAGGTGAAACAATGGCCCATTCCATGCATTGTTGAGCGCCTTGTGAACCGCCAATCAACATGTATACATTTTCTATTTGCAGATGTTTTGCTAATATCTGATGTATTTTAACCATATCGCGAATAGTAATTATTGCATCCATACTTGAACTTCGCTCGACATTGCCATCTTGTTTTTGAATGAATGCCTCTGTCCCGTAACAAGAACCCAAATTGTTGGCACAAATGATAAAATACTTGGTTGGGTCAAGGATTTTATTCTTACCAAATATTTTGTGCCACCAATCTGAAACATCTGAATTGGCAGTCAGCGCATGACAAACCCAAATAACATTTGATTTGTCAATATTTAGTGACCCATATGTGCAATAAGCGATCTTTAATCCCTCTAACTTATCTCCCATTTCGAGTACTACCGATTCCGGATGTTCAAATATTTGATAACTGGTCATTTAAGTTCTTTAAAAAATTCCAAAAAAAAAGCCTTGCAGTAAAACAAGGCTTTGATATTTTTGATCATAAATTTTGTATCAACATTATTGACCATACCAAGCTTGTTCTCGCTTTACCATAGACATACACATACAACAGATCATGGTGGTCAAATAATTTTTCATTACGGAATTAACGTTTTACAACAAATTAAGATGCAAATTTAGAATGTTTAATTGAATTTAAGATATTTTTTCACTGTTAA
>JAEUUM010000485.1 GCA_016787375.1 Saprospiraceae bacterium | reverse complement strand
CTGTTGGAGTATTTTGTTGAATTTTATTCAATAATAAAGCAGCTTTCAACATGAAGTTCTCCTTGTGCTGTGTAAATTCATTGTGAACCATTAACAGCCTGGCTGCATCGTACGCAGCTGATTTTGGCTCTATTTGACGGGCCGCAATCGGATGAAGATAATACTTTAAATTATTTGAATACAAAAAGCTTGCGTCGTTTCTAAAATTTATTGCAACTGCTAATTTGTTGAGAGAAAATAAATAGTTACATTCCCGGTTAAGTTCTCGTTGAAGGTCTTCAATTTGAATATAGTTAAACTTAACTCCGGCCTTTTCACATAAAAAGATATCTCTTCGACCATCAAAGGTGATGATCTTTTTGATATTGTACTTTTTTAAGTTTTTAAAGAAGAATCCATTGATTTGCTTTCTGGCAGGTCTTGAATTGTCAAATGCTCTTTCGAGATCGTCTTGTTCGACGGTATAATTTTCTAGAAAAGGTTTTTTCTTACGGGTCATTAGGTTAACAACATGTTTATGCCTACCAACTGTATGACCTAATTCGTTAAACTTACTATTGACAAAAACAACATCTACGTCTGAATTAAGAGAAAGACTCTCTAAAAAAATATGACTTTTTTCTGGATCAAAAACGAGAAGTGAAATATCGCTAATAACAAAATAATTTGGTGGACCACCATATATGTTTCCGTACTTAAGCTCAAGAATCGCGAAGGTATCAGGACTTCTCTCGACTTCCCGGGGTTTTCTAGATGGGTCAAAGGATCTTCGGTTTGAGTACTCCACGCCAGGTAAATTTCAAGGTTATAAAATCAGTTTATTTGTCTTGTCTAGTATATATAATAACACAAGAAAATATACATATAAAAGGTGCATTTTGTTTCAGAAAATAAAAGTATTTCAGCAAAATTTGCTTAATTATTTTCTAAAGGATGATTCTGCATACTATTTTGCAGCTTCTAACATTTGCAATCCTTCCGGGTCGTTTGGATCAATTTTAACTAATTTATCCGCAATGGTTAAAGCTGTGGCTTTGTCTTGTGAATTGTAAAAGAAGTAATACATGTATTTGTATGCTTCCTTCAGTTCATTTTTGTATTTAACAGGATCAACTTCACCAAGTTCTATGACTTTTTCATAATTGGGCTTCGCAAGTGCTTTTAATGATTGTGGATCAAGGTATGCATTGCTTCTGGCATAATAGAGCTGACCTACGACACTGGTTGGATATTTTTTTACAATTTTATCAAAATAAATATTGGCATTGTTGTAATCTTCTGCTTTGAAATAAGCGAAGGCAGGATCGAAATAATCTTGCAATTTGAATTTTTCAAGTTTTTCGAGCTTTTTTCCATACCAATACCCGGCATTTTTGAAATTTCCTCTGGCAAAATTCATTTTTGCTAAATCATTGTATATATCAATTTTGGTTGAATCTAATTCTATCGCCTTTTTGTATTGAAGAGTCGCTAATGAATCGCTGCCAAATTTATTATAGACCTTACCCAGATAGAAATAATCTGACCAAATAATTTTTTCTTTTGGGGCTTTTTGAAAGAATTTTTCCATGTAGTTTTTAGCAGCCAAGCTGTCACCTTGTTCAAAGCTTGAATAACCAAGCAGACGAACCATGTAGTTCTTTGAAGAATCTACTTTCATGATTTCATTCACCAAATTAATGGTTTCCTTGTAGCTTTTATTGTAAAATGTATAGGTACTCCTAAGTGTTTTAGCCTCAATGCCATTATCACCTGTTAGTTGTTGATATTTGTCAAAGTTTTTAACAGCTTCCGGATAATCTTGATACAAATATTTCCATTCTGCCAATTCTTTGTATATGTAAGGGTAATCAGCGTCAGCAGCAAAAGCTAATTTAAATGCTTCATCAGCTTTTTGATAGTTTTTTGCACCCTTAAATATCTGCCCAATTCTTGTATATGCCCATGCAGCTGATTTATCGTAATCAGTACAAAATTCATATTGTGTAACCGCCGAACCAGCTTCATTTAACAGATAATATGCTTCTCCAAGCGAATAATAGCTAACTGGGTTTTTTATTTCAATTGCAACTGCTTTTTTAAGGTATTCAACAGCATTGGTCAGATCTTTTTTTGGAGAATAAAGATATGCTTCACCTATTTTACGAAGAATCATTCCATCTTTAAATTTAGTTGATTTGGCAGCTCTTTCAAAGAATGCTTTGGCTTCATCTTTATTTCCTGAATTTAACGACATAAATCCTTGCGCAACAGTTGATAAGGGCGACTTTGGATAAAGTTCTACCAATTTTGTAAATACTATTTTCGCAGAGTCCTGATTATTTGTCCTGTTGTAAATTACACCTAGTTCGTAGTAATTGTCGATATTCATCGGATTACCTTGAATACCTTTTTGTAAACTCAATTTGGCTTTATTGAAGTAGCCATAATACTGGAGTTTTTGAACTTCAGGTGAAATCTGTGCAAATACCTTTACAGTTAATACACAAGAGAAAACAACTAAAAACAGATTCTTCATTTTATAAGGATTGGTTAATACGATTATTATTTTGAAACGCGAATTAATCTGATAGGCATTTTTGCGGGAACCAAACCGGACTTCAAATATATTCGCTGTCCCTTATTTCCGGCAAGAAAAGCAGCAAAGCCCGTGGCCAAACCAGCTCGAGGTTCAGTGCAAACGGTGTAAATGGTTCGGGTAAATGGGTATATCTTCTGAGCGATGTAAGCTTGATATGGTTGTAAGAATTCCCCTTCACCCTTGGTGCCTTTAGCAGGAGATATACCCACAATGTTTACTTGTTTGATGAAACTCATTGCGGTACTGTCATCTTTATCTGAAACCCAGTTTGAGCCGATAAATCCGAGTGCACCTTTGTTTTTTGAGACATATTCTATTACTTTCTGATTGTCTCCTGCAGCATAAATGTTTTCACCTGATAAATCAGGTATGTTGGTTTTTTCTGAAATAAATCTGAAAGTTGAGGACATTGCATGATCGAAAACCAATTGTATTTTACCAGATTTTGAATTGTTGTTTATTTGATTCCAGGTCTTTATCTCTCCTTTCAAAATACTAATTACTTTTTCAAAACTCAACAGCGTGTCATGGTTTGAAGGATTTACGATTAAAGCTATTCCATCTCTTGCACTTTCGGTAGTAATGGCTTTATAGTCTTTTGTTTTCAGGAATGCCTTCTCCTGTTCGGTGAGTTCTCTGCAAATAATGGCAAGCTGAACAGAATCTTTTAACAACAAATTAATTGCGTTACCTTCAGGTATGTAGGATTTAGTGATTTTTGCTTTTTGATAATCACTTTCAAAAACAACAATTTGTGAATCTAATATTGGCTTCAAAGTCTCGTCAACGGCTATTTTGACGTTACCTGTTGTAGGGGTACTAAGCTTATCGTCATTTGAAGAAGATCCTGAGTTGCAGGAAATGAAGAGCCCAAAAAAGGGTAACAGAAATATTAATAATCCTTTCATCAAATGTGACTTTACCATAGTTTTCTCAATCCGTTTGCAAAAATACTTTTTCATTTAATTAATCCAACAATATTGTAACTCCAATGATTGAATAAATTAAAATTATTAACGCAGAATTAACTTATTCATTGAATTTCCAGAATATGTATGATCGATATAACCTGAAAATTCCATAAGCTACCAGGCCCAAACCAATTGTTAGGCAAAATGTAGCACCAAATTGCTCCTTTATGCTGTTGTTTGTTAAAAGATAAACACCGGCAAAAAGATATATAAGGGCCATTAAGCTAGTAAAGTAACTTACGAGTTTTCCTGCGAACAAGTTGTCTCTGTTTTTTTGTATCATAATATAAAAAATCGGATACCAGTAAACTGATATCCGATTGAAATTATTTCGTGTTATTTTATTGAAGTTTAAAACTAATCGGCAAATTGTACATAACATTAACCGACTTGCCATTTTGTTTTCCTGGTTTCCAGTCGGGCATCATTTTTACAACCCGTATTGCTTCCTCATCACAACCGGAACCAATTCCTCTTTTGACGGTGATATCTCGGATGTTTCCATTTTTGTCAACCACGAAAGAAATCAACACCCTTCCTTCAACGCCATTTTCACGAGCTATTGGAGGATATTTGATGTTCTTTCTGAGGAAGTCCATCAAAGCTGCATCTCCACCCGGAAAAGTAGGAGTTTGTTCAACGAAGCTGAAAACTTTTCCCTCATCCGGATCTACTGCCGTCTGCACAACCGGTTCATCAATCTGGGGTACATAACCTTTGTCATCACCCTTTACTGTTTCTGTTCCGGTATTGGTTGTGATCTCTTCAATTTTAGGTGGTTCCTTCTTAACTTCCTCATCCTTTTTGATTACCGGTGGAGTAAACTGTTGTTGAGGAGGTTTAGGAGGTTCAACCTTCTTAGGAGGGGGAGGAGGAGGAGGTTTAACTTCATCTTCCTTTTCAGGAGGTGGAGTTAAATCCTTTAGTTTGATTTCAACGTTTTCTTTTTTATCTTCATCCTTCCCCAGTTTGATGTATTTCAACCAATAAGGAATAGTCATAAAGAATGCAAAAAGAAGCACGCCGGCAATGAGTGCTTTTCTGATATGAGAAGGGTAGATCCTTCTCAATAAGTAGGCACCATATGCTTTGTTTCTACCCTCAAATATTATATCGAGGATATCCCATTTTTTAAATTCTGCATTTGGTTCCATAAATTATATCTTTAATTTAATCAAAATTTGTTTAATCTACTTTCCTGAAGGTGTAGCAGCTGCAGGCATTCTACCTGTCTTTTTAAAGATAAGATCAATATCTGTCTTTGTCATATCTACCAAAGCGTAAACCGGAACAGAAGTGATTGACATTTCATCAAACATATCAACAACATTTTTATAACTTGCTCTTGGCGTTGCTTTGAGCAGAACATTAATTCTGTTTGAATCTGTTTTTGCTATTATTTCCTGTTTTTTCTTGAGGATGACATCTCTGATACCTGAGTCAGAATAATTACTCATTTCTAAGACTGGATCAGTTATGCCTTGGTAGTACCACAAGGTGTCACCACCATCCATGATAACTGTCATTGATTCAGATTCTTTTATTTCCTGGTTCTGTTTTTCATCTTTTGTTTTTGCAGGCATTTTTATATCCATCACAGTGGGTTTGTTGAAAGTAGTAGTCAACATAAAAAATGTTACAAGCAAAAAAGCCAAATCAACCATTGGAGTCATGTCAACCCTTGTCGACATCTTTTTTGACCTGACTCCGCCTTTATGTTTACCACCACCACCGGCGGATTCATCCATTTGAGCCATAAAACTTGTTTTTTAAGATTATTAAATTATTTTAACCCTCTTTTTTCTTGTTAGGGTTGGCTTCCAGGTCAGTAATAAAATAGAAAGTGTTAAAGTTCTTTGATTGTAGAGCATCTATCAGTTTTTTTACTGCTGGAAAATTAGCTTTACCATCGCCTTTTATCGCTATTTTTGGTTTTACTGATTTTTCAGCGGAATACGCAATCATGGAAGCTTCTACCCATCCCACCAACTCATTTTTTGCCGTATCACACGGAATTCCGGGCTGAACAAAAGTCTTTCTATCTTCTGGCTTTAAATCCAACAAAGCTGGTAGTTGAGCAATTGGAACACCAAAACTCTCCATTTTAGCAAATTTTTTAATTTGAGCTTCTGTAAATGGAATTTTGTATCTGGCACTCATATCCTCTAAAATTGCCGTTCTGGTGTTTTGTCCTGTCATGCTAAAAAATACGTTACCTTCTTTATTCATTGAAAGAAGGACGACTCCATCATCCATTAACTTGGTCTCAGATATTGAACTTGGAGTATCAACCACAACAGGTTCATCAGGTTTAAACTGAGTTGTTAGCATGAAGAATGTAAGCAAAAGAAATGATACATCACACATGGCAGTCATATCGATGAGGGTACTCTTGCGTGGTATTTTAACTTTAGGCATAGTTTATTTATATTTAAAATTAACCGATTAAAAACGTGCATTTTTATATATGACACATTTTTTTATTAATAAGTTGGTTAAATGTGACAAAAATTAATGTTTGGCTGCTTAAGTTT
>JAEUUM010000472.1 GCA_016787375.1 Saprospiraceae bacterium | reverse complement strand
ATTTGGACCTCATTGGCAATTTAGGGTTGATATTATGGAGCATTTCTATCTTATATGAATTGAAAATTATTGGAATAAATGAAATTCTATAAGTCTGTCATTTCTTTGTACACTTTTTCGATTCTTTTGTCCGGAATGAGCCACAAAAGGGCTACCAGTATGTATAAACTACCTGCTAAAAATGTATTGTACAAACAAGAAACAATTCCAATTACATACAAAATAATGGAAGCTTTACCCTTCCAATCCATGCCAACAGCCTTTGCCAATATCGATTGCTTTCCCTCATTTTTTATGATAACTCCTTGCAAAATGAAATATGCGATTGCTGCTAATAGAAGGATTACTCCATAAAATGCCATTGGGCTGGCACTCAAATTGTTTTGACCAATCCAACCTGTGGCGAATGGAACAAGTGACAGCCAAAATAAAAGATGCAAATTTGCCCATAGAATTTGTCCATTCACCCGAGTTATGGTGTGCAGTATGTGGTGGTGATTGTTCCAATAAATTCCCAGGTAGATAAAACTTAGCATGTAGCTTAAAAACACGGGAATTAAACCTTGTAAATCGGCAAATTCACTACCATGTGGCACTTTAATTTCTAGGACCATGATGGTAATAATAATGGCTATCACACCATCACTGAATGCTTCTAATCTTGTTTTTTGCATTTTTCAATCATTTTAAACGTAAAGCTTAATGCAAAATTACAATTTTTGTGTTTGCAATAAATTAGTAAGTTTAAGCTAATGTAATGATTGAAACTAGAGATACCAAATAAGAACAAACAAAAAAAGCAGCCCGATTATAAGGCTGCTTTGGCAAATTAATAAAATCCTGTTCTAAATTTATTTGTTAATATGCTCCTGATGACATTGCTCAGTTTTGAAATGCTGCATACAATGATGTCTGAAATTGTTTCCGACAGTAGCCATCAGAATTCCGAATGTGAGTACAGCGCTTATTAAAAAACTGATTCCTCTTTGTTTCCTGTTCATTTTTATTAGTTTTATTATTGATTAATTATAAGTTAAAAGTTTGGGCACCGCATCTGTTTTCGAATCTATTTTTAATTCGGGTTTGGAAATTCATAAATTCCTCATCGTTCATGTTGCGTATTTTTTCGGCAAATGCAAGAGAAGGCATCCCCATTCTGCCGAAGCCAAAGGCACGATTCATCATACTCATTCTTCCCATTCCAAAAGGGGTGAAAATAAATTTGAGTAAGAACACGATAAGTAATAAGGGACCTGTAAAGAAAACAAAAGCTCCCATGAATACACCGCCAATGATTGGCTTCAAAATTGATTTTTTCATTTTTTAATTTATTTAAATTGTTTATATATCTGAAGACGACTATGATCGATTTTTACTTTAAATTTTTATTTGTTTTTTAAAATATCTTTAATTCTTCTGTTTTGAAGTCAGAAAATGAACGCAGTTCCCTGAATGGTGTTGAAAATAGGAATCCGGAGAGGCTATTTATTTTAGTGTCTTTTATACAGAATTGTTAACATCAGGATATAGCTTTTGTAATAAGCCGGAACACATACAATTGTATTTATTGAGTAATCCCAATTGATACGGTGATTAGAAAAAGCTGTAAAGGATATTTTTAAATTTTTCCAAAAGCAAAGGTTTTGCAAAAAACGTTGAACCAATTTCAAGTTATTCTTATAACCGATGCAACTTGGGAATATTATGGCTTGGGCTGGCCTGATTCACTTTTCGATTATAATTTTACTGCGCCAAATGGTTCGATTATCTAAAACTACATTTACGAAATATAAGCCACCGGCTAACTTCGATACATTTAATTTGTTTTGATTACTTGCTTCAAGTACGACTTCACCAACAGTGCTGAAGATTATCGTTTTATAGTTCTCATGGATATCGTTTATAGCGAGTTGCAAAACATCCCTGGCCGGATTAGGGAAAATTTTAATTGAGTTGGCTATTATATTCTCGCTTTCCTTTACTGTAGTTGTTAAGCCACAGTCCAAAAGTAAATTTAAATTTTGATGAATGTTTAAGTAATTTACAATAACCGATGCGGTAGAATCTGCAAATTTTTTTCTATTCAAATAACCAAATCTTACTGTCGAATCACATTCTATTTGCAATCCATTTACCGAGTTGCCCGATGCCAGACAGGTATAATTAAATGTATTATAACCACCATTAAAATATGGAAACCCACCAGTATCCGGAGTCTGCTGGCTTGGAATAGCCGGGAATCCTGCATTTGCAAACAAAGTCCCTAATGAATTGGGCCCACGCAATAGTTGAGCATGTGTTGATCCACTGATATTGGTTTTGACCAAATTTTCAATTGAACTCGATTCAATATAGGATTTTGTATTCAAGACACTATCAGAATTATTGAATGCAGTTGCGGACAAACCATAACCAAGTTCCAGACGATATGGTTTTTTACCATGCCCATGCAGATCTATATAAAGTGCTT
>JAEUUM010000464.1 GCA_016787375.1 Saprospiraceae bacterium | reverse complement strand
TGGTATCAGATGAAGCAAACAAAAAAGACGCCCAAAAATGGTTCGCAGTTTGGGGAATTGACTCTTCACACAATACATTCGTTTTCGCTCCTCAAGGCATTGACGCATGGTGGACAAGAGATTGGGGGCCAAGTGCCGTATTCACACCCGACGGAACCATGATGCTTGGAGATGGAAAGTATATTTACGCTACACCGGTTTCCGGATTCCAGTGCAGTGATTCGCTTTTTTTCATCTATCGGGATAAGGACAACAACATCATCAAAACCGAAACCGATGACAATGCAACTGTTCCTGTTGGAAAGGGACTCAATATTCCGGTGTTAGATTTGCCTTTTATTACCACCGGTGGAAACGTAATGACCGATGGCATGGGGACAGCTTTTTCGAGCTGTATATTATTGAATGAAAATCGGTTTTTCAATGTACCTCAAGATCAATTTTTCAGCCTCAACGAATCACTTTTGGGTTTCAAATCATACCATATTCTATCTAATTTTGAAAAAAGTGGTATCCAGCACATTGATTGCCTCATGAAAGTGCTCGATGAAGAGCGAATCCTGGTCGCTGAACCACCTGCAGATCATGAGTTATATCCGGTTTATGAAAACATCGTTCAGAATGAACTTAAAAAACTAAAAACCAGCTATGGTCGACCTTATGAAATACTCAGAATTAAAATTGGCAGATACAGCAAAGAACAATTAGCGGCTTATACCAATTCGATCATCGTTAACAAGACCATCTATGTGCCATTGTTTCAAATTAAAGTGGACAGTGCAGCTCTTGAAACCTGGAGGCAGGCTATGCCGGGTTATGAGGTAAAAGGCTTCAGCTTTGCCTTGCAAGATGAGCCGATTGTCTCCAAAGAAATGAAAGAACATTATTACAACGGCTATGGCTGGAACAGTGGTGACGCTCTTCATTGTCGCACCCGGGCAGTTTGGGACAGCCAAATGCTTTACATAAACCTCAAACGTCTTCCTGTAAAAGTAGCTCCAACAGATGCTTTGACTGTTTATGCGAGCATTATAGACTACAGCAAAAAAGGGTTGCAGCCTGAATCAAGCAAATTGCATTGGCGATTAAAAGGTGAAAAAACCTGGCAAGAAACAAAACTCAACACAAACGATCATGAGCAGCATTTTCTTGCTACCATTCCAGCAAAAGGATCCAACCAAACAATAGAATATTACATCTCGGCTGCATCAAAATCAGGCAGAAAAGAAACCATGCCTCGCACGGCTCCTGCTGGATTTTATACCGTTTCCCAATGAAAGTTTATTTTTAGACAAAAAAATTGGCCATTGTGAGAACAAAATTAATCGCAAATCACTTTCAAATATCAAGAATATTTTATTCTTAATTACATGGCCTCCACTTCAAAAAAAGAGGCTTACTGATTTCATAAAACCAACACAAAAACAAAAAAAATATGCTTGATGCTATAATTCCGTTGCTTTCACTGATTGCACTTGAAGTAATATTGGGTATAGACAACATTATTTTCATATCCATCCTCGCCGATAAACTTCCGGAGTCTCAAAGAAACAAACTTAGGTATTGGGGCATTGGGCTGGCTATGGTAATGAGGCTTTGTTTGTTGGGATTGATTTCCTGGATACTAAAATTGGATAAGACACTTTTTGTACTAATTGGCAATGAATTTACCGGAAAGGGTTTAATCCTGATTGTTGGTGGATTGTTTTTAATCTATAAAGCCACAAAAGAGATCTATCATAAAACGGAAGCTGTAAAAACCGAAAATATTG
Source organism: Saprospiraceae bacterium (assembly GCA_016787375.1). Lineage (GTDB taxonomy): Bacteria > Bacteroidota > Bacteroidia > Chitinophagales > Saprospiraceae > JAEUUM01. The sequence continues at coordinate 975 of JAEUUM010000464.1, read as the reverse complement.
AACCGACCTCAAATTCAAATTTTGGTAAGTTGTTATCTGAGGTAATAATATTGGATCTGGTATTTTCGATTGACTCCATCATTACTGCAGTGGGCATGGTTCAAAAATTATGGGTAATGTACACTGCCGTCATTATAACAGTGATAATCATGCTGATGGCATCTAAACCAATCAGTGAATTCATTCGAAAACACCCATCGTTCAAAATACTGGCATTGTGCTTTTTGATGATGATTGGTGTTTCGCTTTTGGCTGAAGGGTTTCATTTTGAAATACCAAAAGGATACATTTATTTCTCTATGGCTTTCGCTTTTCTGGTCGATATCATTCAAATGAAAACCGTCAAACCTGCAAAATCTTAGTTCTTTATTTACGAATGTTCAGCTTGAAATCTCTGCTTGGATGAAGATCTTGAGTTCAATTCTGTGTACTTGAATGATTGGAGTACGAAAGCTTTCGGGTGTTAATTTATTGCGCTATGAGATGAGGTGCAAAGTATTTTGGTAATTTGCATCTTGAATTTTCATAATAATGACATCAAAATGAAAAAAGCTATTTTGTTCGGAGCCAGCGGTTTTATTGGTTCGTATATACTGCAAAATTTATTAACCAACGACGATTATGAGCAAGTAAGCATCGTGGTACGCAAGGATCCTCAAATCAAACATCCTAAATTAATTACTTTGATAGGGGATTTAAATGCTTTGCCGCTATTGAAAAAGGATATTGTAGCTGATGATGTTTTTATCGCATTGGGAACAACCAAAAAAAACACTCCTGATGAAAAAGAATATTACAAGATTGATCACGACTACCCTGTGATGGCTGCAAAACTCGCTAAAGAAAATGGAGCCAAATCTGTTTTGGTGGTCAGTTCTATTGGTGCAGATGTGAATTCAACCATTTTCTACACAAAAACCAAAGGAGAAATGGAACGGGACATAACAGCGCTGAATTATGAACATACACATATAT
>JAEUUM010000422.1 GCA_016787375.1 Saprospiraceae bacterium | reverse complement strand
CGGTATCCTTATTCCCCAAATCACCATCACCATCTTCATACTCCAAATTTAGTTTCAATTGTTCTGTGAATTCAACAATCGTGTCATTTGAAATATCGAGAATCTTAATGGCCGGTGTTGTTGAGAGAGGTAAAAGATTCTCGTCTTTTTTGCAAGAAAATAGAACCAATGCTATATACACCAGAAACAAATATTTTATCATTACCCTAATATGATGTTAAATGAAAAATAATTTTTAATATAATAAGCACCATCATTTGTTGGTATTTCAGTTTCAACACCGTCTCCATCGGTCACATAGACCCTAAAATAAACAGTCTCTCCCAATTTAGCATAGTCTTTGGGGTTAATCGTAAACTTGTGATAATAATCAACCTGGTTGCCGTAATATCCAATATTCACCATTGGTGTACCCAATAATTGTAAAGGAAAAGAACTTGCATTTTTAAAATCATCCGGATTTTTAGAAAATTTTATTTTAGCATTTGAAAGTTGGTTAGATGGGGTTTTGTCATCAGAAAAGGCGAAGTAAAACTCAAGTGAATTGTCGGTGTCTTTGACTCTAAGTGCTCCTTGCCCACTGTCATTTCTATCTACCCAAATACTTGTTTTGCCAAGCACCCCCTGCATTTGTGGTACTTTATTCGAGAGACTGGGTGAATTTCCGAAAATATCCTTTGCACCGTTTTCTATCCATGCTTTTATGTTTGCTATATATTCCAACTTTTTAGACGGCCAATCAGAACTTGGCTCTAAGACCAAAGGCATGATTCCCGATTGCCCGTCAATATCTTCAGTAAGTCGATTGTATAACACTGATTCATTGATGCTGCCCGGCTTTACTCGGTATTGGTAGGCATTTTGCGGATCATTTTTAATAATTGGTTGGTAAACCAGGGTATTGTATGAGCTAGAAATGGTTCTAAAATCAGGTTCAAATGTGCCGTCGTGACAACCTGAATTGGCACAGGTGGGTTTAAAAATATAAGCATGTAAACCTTCAAACGATTTTGGATCAGGCTTATAAAGTGCTGTAGTATCAATCCCCGGTGGTTTTATGTCTTTGTATGGATTGGCAGGGTCTTTTTCACATCCTGTAACCAAAATGACAATCATTAATGAAAAATAAATTATTTTCTTCATGTGCAATTAAATCTTAAATTCGGTCAAATAATGAGCGAGCAGTAGGATCTATCAGCCCACTTGCCATAACATCAGCTTTGAATCCAAGTAAATCTGCAATAGTCGGAACTATATCAGATGCATCACCAACAGGATTTGATTCACTACCAACCAACAGATCGGATGGTATACCTGGTCCAACCATTTGAGCGAATATACGCCGGGAGTTGCTGTCACTGTGGTCGTATGCAAACCAATCGTTTTCATCAGTAATTGGATTGTGAGCAATATTTCGGCCATGTTCAGGCATGATGATCAGTGCTGTTTTTCCTGACATTTCAGGTATTTGATTTTGGATGACGTTCCATAAATGTCCCACACCATGATCTGCGCGGTGTAGCGCCTCAAGATAGCTTGTAAAATTACCATGACACACATCTACTGCACCTATGTTCACTACGGTTATTTTTGGCTTGAAATATTTAAGCACTTCAGTAGCAAAGCCAATGGTAACATTATCCCCATTATCCGTTACAGGAGGAAATGCGATTTGTTGTTTTTCTAGTTTATCAAAAGTTTTGCGAATAAAATCTTTGATTTTTTCTCTTTCTTCCTCTGTATTTCCAAGACTAACCAATTCACCACCTTGAAGTTGAAAACTCTGGTTTAAAAAAGCCTGCATTTTGTGTATAGGGTCGAGTTCATCGTCGGGATGGTAGATTTTAAACCCTTTTATGTATTTTTCAGCACCAAATGTTATGTTAGGGGCAATAAAGTTTCCTCCATATTTTGATCCAAAACCATCATAATTTGAATGGTTTAGCAGTGGCACTGAACCTGAAATGCCATTTCCAACAAACCATGTGTCGGTAGCTTTAAATCCACCAAATCTTCTGGCATATTCAAATATTGTCGGGTGCAATGGTCTTTGTCGCAAACCTTGGGTTAGTCCATAATGCCCTGAAACACCTGCGCTGAGACCACCATAATGCCCTGTACCTCCTTTTGAGTATCTTAATTCTTGAAAAAGTGTACCTTGTTTCTGAAGCGATGAAGATAAAATTTTTGAGATCGGTTGTCCCCCCTTCTGACCACCCGGTAATGTGGTACCATAAGCTATTTTAAGAGGAGGGGCATCGCCTTCAAGGAGATTGTACATGATATTACCCTCTATATCAATTTTCTGGCTATCTGCCAGATATCTTTTTAATACTGATTCTTGTTGCCTGACTCCACCTGCAAACAAAACAAAAACCACGTGTTCAGCCATAGGGGCATTGGTTGTGGCAAAAAGTCTACCACTGGGTATTATATAAGGGGCGGTAATTACTCCGCCTGTAGCCAGTAATGCCTTTTTTATAAATGTTCTTCTTTTCATATTGATCCTATGACTTGAAAATTAGTAATAGTAGTATTCTGATGATGTAGCAAAAGCAAAATATATGTGCTCAGGCGTTAAATTCGGGTGCGATTTTATAAAATTTAAAAAGAATGTCTTCTCAGCTTGGGTTGGCTCCCGAACAAAGAACCTTTTATATGTGTTGGTTATAAATTTCCCCGGGTCGGCATTCATTTCCTGAACTGTAGGCAGCTTTACAAGTGGGTCATTCATCATTTTACTTATGATGATTTCATAAGCAACTTGTTTGTCACCAATTGATTGAATTACATTTGACAAATCAACCAATTTGTCGGGAGATAATGCTTTTTGATAGAGATTTGCATATACAATATTGATGTATTGTTCGTTTGTTTTCTCTTTGTCTTTATCGGCATTGTTAGGCAAAATATTGACCTCATTAACCTGATAAATGTAGTCTTTATCTTTACAACCAGCTAAAGTCAACACAGCCAAAAATACCGGCCAAATATTTTTCATAAATATTAATTTAAAAATTAGCGTATTCGTCGGTAATGATTATTCTTTCCTGAATTTTTCGAATGTCTCTATTCAAGATGTATTCCTCAAGTACCTCACTTGTTTCTTCGGACTTTGGAGTTCTTGAAAGGAGTGTTCTGTAAGCCCAAATAATCATTCCTTCGTAAAATTCAGCTGTTTCAGTGAGGGCATCAACATATTCTTTTTTGTTGGTGCACAATTTACTAAAAAACAGATTTGGTTTGTTGTATTCAACTATATCAAATCCTGTCAAAAATTCAGATTGTGTAGGATAGCGCCAAAGTAAATTGTCAAAAGTAGCATTTACAAAGTTAAAGGAATTCATATTGATCTTGTCATAGACACCATTATAGACCATTCTTTTGAATAGTTGATCAAAACTTATTTTGCCTTGGTAGAACTCGTCTTTTGAGCCCAATACAGCTTCATATTTATCTATTTCAATTTTTGTTTTATTGTAAGACTCCCAATCACCGGCGATAGAATCCAGTTTTTGACTAAAATACAATGG
>JAEUUM010000045.1 GCA_016787375.1 Saprospiraceae bacterium | reverse complement strand
ACCTCAGGTAGTCAATATCCTCCTGTCTGTATTCAAGCTCAAACAGACAAGCAATAAACTTAGATTTATTTTCTTCGTCCGGGTCGATCCAGATATCCATATCACCGGTGGTTCGATTATACCCATGAAAAATCACTGCATAACCACCAATTAACAAAAATCTCACCTGGTAAGTTTGAAGTTGTTTTATTATCAGTAAATGCTCCGAAAAGAAAATATTCACAATGTTATGGTTTTAAACGTGATCCTTTTCGATAAATTCGTTGATAGAGGCCGATCACCATAAACTCTTCTGATCAAGTCCATCGTATTTTTTACTCTGGTTAATAGATCAGTACTCTGTATATATTTAGCTTCTTCTTCCTTCAGCTCTTCAAAATTTTTATAGAATTTGATTTTACTACCACTCATTTTGGTATTTTCTTTATTTTGAGATGATTCCATTATTCTCCAATTTTAGTAATTTCCCCCAAATGATTGATGCGGATTTTAATTGGGTTTTTATTTGATAAAGCACCAAAACTTTTAAACCTAAAATATCGATTGCTTTCATTTACTCCGTCAATATTTTTTAATTCAGTATTTTTAGTTTCTAAATGATGCCTGAACCAATAATCACTATTAGACAGACTCCAAACCAAATATAAATGTTTGCTCAACAAGGCTTTATTATTTTGTTGGGTAGCTTCATCAAATTCTTCTTTGGATAAACCCAAAATAAACATCTCATTTTGTTGCATACTGAATTGAAGTTCTAAACCGTCAGCCGGCAATTTATCCAAAAATAATTGTGGCAATTCTCTGTTTACTAATTCACTCCAAAGAATATTAGTATTTTTTATTATATATGGAACTTTATACTTTTTTCGTTCTACAGCGTGCCAAAAGGTGCAAAGATGTTGTATTTGTTTGAACTTGGCATCTCTGTATATGGCTATATGGTGATTATTTCCTGTTTTTGCAAAACCTATTTCTTTACCATTTTCATTTCTCTTTATTGCTTGAATTGCTTCCAAATCAGTAAAGAAACGAATTGTTCGGATGGGTATTTGTTTTGCTTCGTTAAACCATAATACATCTTTGAATGCTTCTTTTTCTTTTCCATTGTGTGCATCTAATCGGGCTTTTACCAATTGTTTTACCTTTTCATCCACAATAAAAGCAACGTCCTTTGCTTTGATGTTTTGAATATCATATTTTAACACCGTTCGTTCTCTATAACAATTGGCTTTTTCCAACACTTTTTCTTGCTTTTCGTCTAAATAAATTGGTCTTTTTTTCAAGGATGTCAATGCTTTCTGCGTATCATTTTCATTTTCTATTAAGCGGTTTTCGATTAATTTTTTAATTTCTTTATTAATAATAGAATCTGGGTTTTCAAATAGAAATTTTATTGGTTTATCCTTATCCGTAACTTTTATTTTCCCGTAAACCGATTGTTCATGTAATGCACCTCGAGGTACAATGACCCCCGTAATTTCATTTTTGCCAGTGGCTTTATATTTACTTATAGTAGCCACTTTTTTACCAGCTTTAAATGATACCAATATTTTGTCTGCTTCTTGTTCAATGTATTTTGTTGTAAAAGTTTCAGGTCGTTGAGCTTTTAAATAGGCATCTAGTGTGTTCTTTCTTCCTTTGTGTCCTTTTATAATTTCATTTTTCTCATTTAATATCATTTCATCAAAATCAGTTCCGTATTTTTTCTTTGCTGCATCTATTTCACGTTGCATTTCGTCCTTGGTATCGCTACTATTTAATGTATTTATTCTTTGTATAAACCCTTGCTGTGTACAAGCAATTACCAATGCATCGATGGCGTGATGTCTGTGATCGTCTCTTTTGCTCCAATTAGCAATTTCTTCTTTTGTATGCTTATTCCTTCCGTTGTCACTTGTCCACTCTTTAATTTGAGTCTGTCCAATTGCTTTATATTTGGGATACTGTAAGTTCATTAATACATCATCCCAGCCCCAAAGTTCTCGCAATTTAGCTGTTACATTCCCTTCAGTACTGGTCACATTATTACATATTTTATTTAATATTTCTTTTGCTTTTCTGGAAATATAAGCAGTTTCTCGTAACTGACGGTCAATAAAATTTTCCCATAATTTTTTATCGGCTTCGGTTTCTTTGCCTTTCTTTTTGCGTTCCTGATATTCTTCAAAAGAAACTTTTAGCCTTTGCATTTTTCCGAATGAAATAACTCCACGTTTAAACCAGTCATCTACTCTATCCAGGTATAAATTTAAAGCATCATTTCCCTTTTTTGCAATATAGTCATAAGCAGTTTGGTTTGTTTTAGTAGAATTACATGCTCTGTGGACCAAAACTTTATTGGTCTGAGAATCATCAAACAACAATGCTTGGGGTACAATATGATCAATATCAAAATTATCACCTCTTAATGCTTCTGTTAAATTAAATGAATCACCACAATAAATACATTGATTAACTACTTGAGCCTCTTTCCAGTTTTTGTCTTTTGTAGGGAAAATAAATTTATACTTTTGTATAAAGCGTTTGGTAGTAGGCAGACCTAATTCCTCAAGTTTTGTAACAACAAGTTCGTTTAGTTTTTTGTTAAATCCATTTTGTTTATCAGCATCTTCCCTTTCATCTTTACTTTGTTTTAATTCTCTGGCCAATTCGACCCGTATTTCATCAGGTTTTCCAAATCTTTCAATTACTGCATTTACCACGTTAATCATTTGGTTAAGAATTTTCTCAACCACAGGTTGACGGAGGCTATTTTTTTGCAAAAGTTCAAGTTTGTCAGCAGTAACAATAATAGTTTTTTGTTCCTTTGTTAAACTATTACTATGATTATAACCTGCAAAACTGCTGGCTTGTGAATAATCAAAACCTTGCATCAAATAAGGTAAAATTTTACGCATTGCTTTATTTGATTTATTACCAAAGGCTTGTTTATTAAAATCAATTTTGGAAAGTTGCTCTGCAATTTCTTCTTCAAATCCAAAACGTTTAATTAATGCATTTTTGCATTCTTCAAGATCCTTTATCGAATAGATTGTATGCCAAAGTTGATATAACGGCTCCTTTTCCAATGTAGCATCTAATTGCAACCCCTCTTCTTCCTTCAATATTTCTCCGGTTTTTTTATCAACCAAAATTGCCATATGATTCGAAGGAATTACTAAAACTTTAAACTCAAGAAGATCACAGTCCCCAATAATTTTATTTATAGCAGCATAAGTAATATTTCCTTGAATTCCCTTTTGAATTTGTTTATTTGCAAAAACATCTTCCTTTTTTAAACCTAAAATTTTAATCAGTTCGGAGTAACTGAGACTTGCATTAAAAGATAGATGATTAACTATTTCATTTTTTTCTTCCAAAGTAGGTATTCTCTCCCCCCATTTATATTTGCTGCCTTTAGGATTTCTGATTTTAAGTGAAATATTGTTAACTACTTCCCATATTTTACAGAGTTGAAACAAAGGAGAACTTTTGGGTGCAACTTTCGGCCCTGTGAAGATTGTTTTATTTTTTTGGGTTTTCTGGTCAAAATAAGAGGTTTCAAAACCCTCAAATTCACAAAAATTAACTAGCCCTTTTTGTGATTTTAATTTGCGTTGATAAAAAATTATTTCGTTTCGAAGCGCGTCTATAACTTCATCAGTTAAAAAAGCATGTTTTTTTCTCTGCACTTCCATTATTGCATCAAACTCTTCAATATAAGCCTCTCTTGGATATACTTTTTCTTTAATTCTGTAATATTTGTTGTTTATTTTTGCATCTGTCAATTCACTATAAAAATTCTGTCCTAAAGAACGGTTTTTATCCTTGAGTTGAGCATATCGTCCTTTTACTTCTGCTACATAGTCAGTATCTTTCTTATCTGCATTAGCTTCACTTCGGGCTGATTTGTAACCTCGTTTTTGGTTAAGATGATATAAAATTCTACCTAATTGTTCCGGAGTAATATCAACTTTTTCATTTACAGCATCATTTCTTAGTTTCCATAATTCAAGTGCCGGAAGTTTTATAAGATCTTCATCCGGAAAAATATTTAAAATTTTCAACAATTTCTTTAAATTGGATTTTTTGAGCTGCTTTCTATCATAACCCTTACGTTGGGTCCTTCGTGTGGTTCTATCTTTATTTTTTGAAATGGCCTGGCCTTTTTGAAATTGGTCTCTATCATCTGACCCAAGAGGAATAATTCTTGAGCCCATTCCATGAATTGATAAGGGTTTATTTTCATTATTAGCTTCAATCAAAGCCCAGCCAATACTATTAGTCCCTAAATCCAACCCTAAAATTTTTTTCATACTATTTGATTTTAAAAATAAATCGCTTATCTTTGTCTCAACAATTCAAAGCAATTCACAATAAGGATTATTCCGTTGTGAAAACATCTAAGGCGGGGTAACTCGCCTTTTCTATTTCAAATATATTCATTATATTCTAATTTACCAATTCATTTTCACCTCACACTCCAAACCTCATACTCCACCGTCAGGTACGGGTATTCTTCACCATACAGATAACTTATTTTTGCTTCAAAATTGCCGTGGCCGGTATCCAGCATTTTACTCATGATTTTGTTATGTCGCTTGGCCATGTAGCCGATTTTATGCTCATTGTAATAGATGGCAATGGCCCTTGTGTCAAATTTGTTTTCAGGCTCTCGTTTCATGGTGAGGATCTCCTCTTCCTTCATGATTCCGACCAAATCCTCAGCATTGTAATATTGCAGACCGACCACCTCTCCTTCATATATGCAGACTCTGGAATCCTTTTTAATCGTTTCGGCTTTTATCATGGTTGGCAAAGCCACCAACGCAAACAACTGCTTCAAAAATTCGCTTCTTTTCATGAGGATTATAATTTGAAGCAAATTTGAATGGCCTTATTCTCAATCTGTGAGAATGGTTTGGGAATTTAGCTTGGTTTTTAAATAATCTTTAAAGCCATCATCTGATATTACTTTGATATCGCCGATAAAACCTAACACAAATCTTCCTATTGCCTCATACCCACTCACATTGCCGTTAAATTCATAGACAAAACGTCCGTCAGCTATGCTTGAGATATTTGCAAAAGTCGAAGGGAATTCTTCAACCATGAGAGATTTGGCAAGTTGAGTAAGCCTGAGTTTGATTTGGTATTGCAGTTGACCGCTAAAACCGAACATATCTATTATCGGAAGATTTTCGGGAAGGTCGCGATTGATCTTGCTTTTTGCACCATCAAGATGCTCTAATCTTGAAAGTTTAAAAATCCTGTATTCCTTAACGGCGTATTCATAGGCTGTGATGCTCATTCTGTTTTCATCAAAATAAACAGGCTGTACAATCCGATCTTTAATGTTTGAGTCCGCACTTGTTGATTTATAGTTTATAAGGGTGAGGGGCAATTTTAGCCGGATTGCTTCATTGATATCTTTGATCCACCTGAGTTGCTTCATGTTGTTGAGCAATATAGGATCAGCAAGTTGTGAAGTAAATTTCAATTTATTTAATATTGATCGCTCAATGGTTTCTTCTTGTCCACTCGCTTTTATTAAGGAAGCAATGAGCTTTTTTTCTTGCTCTTCAAAATTGTATTTTCGGGCATCAAATACCAAACTGTAATGATTTGAATGGTCTTTTTCAATTTCATAGCCGATCTCTTCTATGAGTTTTAAATAGCGGTAAATGGTTTTATCGCTAACCTCTAGTAAATCAGCAAGCCGTTCAACGTTCTTTGGCGGGTACTCATCCAAATATTGTATCAGTTTGAAAATCCGGAGAACCCTGGTGGTTTCATTGGTTGCCATGACAATTGTTTCTAATGAAATTTAGAAAAGAATAATTCAGTTTTACGTAATGTTTGAAATATCGTTCGCTTGATTATTATTGTGGAGTATTCCCTGAAATCTAGTTTTAACGTCGTGGAGTGTCCAAATTGCTTGGGCATTTCATTCCGACTTTCTTCAATTCTTTACTAAACCACAAATACGAAAATAAATTGTTTTATAATTGGCACCTTCCGCAATTTTCAAAAAAGACCATTGACTTATCTCTATTTTTACTAAATTTGCAGCCTAAAATATAAAACAGCATGTTCAATAGTCTATCGGAAAAATTAGATCTGGCGTTCAAAACCATCAAAGGTGATAGTCGCTTAACGGAAATCAACGTTGCTGAATCAATCAAGGAGATTAGAAGAGCCTTGGTGGCATCTGATGTTAATTACAAGATTGCTAAAGAATTTACCGATAAAATTAAGGATGAAGCCCTCGGCACCCAGAACATTCTAAAATCGGTTAAGCCTGGTGAACTCATGGTAAAGATCGTCATGGACGAACTTACCGAGCTGATGGGTGGCCAAACTGCCGGAATTAATGTAAAAGGCGACCCGGCTGTGGTTCTCATTGCAGGACTTCAGGGAAGTGGTAAAACAACCTTTTCAGGCAAACTGTCTTATTTCTTAAAAAACAAAAAATCTAAAAAGCCGCTCCTGGTAGCTTGCGACGTTTACAGACCGGCAGCAATTGACCAGAT
>JAEUUM010000343.1 GCA_016787375.1 Saprospiraceae bacterium | reverse complement strand
TATACCCCTGTTGCAGGTTTATTGGAGCTCAGGCAAGCAATAGTGGAAAAATTCAAACGAGACAACAACATCGATTTTGCTGTTGAGAATATCGTTGTTTCCAACGGATCTAAGCAGAGTTTTGCCAATTTATGTTTTGCATTATTGAATCCAGGAGACGAAGTAATTATATTTTCTCCTTATTGGGTCTCACATTTCGAAATAGTCAGAATGACCGGAGGTACTCCTGTGGAGGTGAAAGCAGGCATCAGTCAGGATTTTAAAATAACACCACAACAACTTCAAAAAGCATTGACCAACAAAACAAAAATGATTGTTTTTTCAAGTCCATGCAATCCCACAGGTTCTGTTTTTTCCAAGGAAGATTTAGATGGTTTCGCTGAAGTTTTACATAACCATCCTGATGTCATTATTGTCTCAGATGAAATATACGAATATATTAATTTTACAGGAAAACATGTAAGTATTGGTTCTATCCAAAGCGTGGCAGACAGAACCGTCACACTCAATGGTTTCGCAAAAGGTTTTGCAATGACAGGATGGAGAATTGGCTACATGGGTGCTCCCAAACAAATAGCAGAAGCATGTACCAAGGTTCAGGGGCAGGTAACTTCAGGCGCATCATCGTTTGGTCAGTATGCATCGTCGGTGGCACTTCGTTCCGATCTGAAACCAACTTTTGAAATGGTAAAAGCATTCAAGAAAAGGAGAGATCTCCTGATCAGTTTGGTGAAAGATATTAAAGGAATAAAATACAACAAACCTGAAGGTGCGTTTTATTTGTTTCCGGATATAAGTGCATTTTTAGGAAAATCATACGGAAAAATAAAGATCAAAACAGCTCAAGATCTTTGCGAGTATCTGTTAAATCACGCTCATGTAGCTTTGGTAGGAGGCGAGGGGTTTGGCGAACCCAATTGTTTGCGAATAAGTTATGCAGCGTCAGAGGAGGATATTCGCAAAGCCATAAATCGAATTAAGGAGGCTCTTGCAGAACTAAATTAATCCGTTCAAGTATTTTTTCATAACCAATTGATTAATCTTGGTTCTCTTTGTTTGAAAACCAACTTTATTTTTATGAAACAAACCACACCATCATTAAAATATCTTAAGCAAGATCTACCTGCAGGTTTTGTGGTATTTCTGGTTGCATTGCCCCTTTGTCTTGGAGTGGCACTCGCATCCGGTGCTCCTTTATTTGCCGGAGTAATAGCAGGAATTGTTGGAGGAATCGTAGTAGGAATTCTCAGTGGCTCTCAAATTGGAGTCTCAGGTCCTGCCGCAGGTTTAACTGTCATCGTTTTAACAGCTATTCAAGAAATCGGATCTTTCCCTGGTTTTCTTATGGCTGTTGTTTTGGCAGGAATTTTTCAAATATTGTTTTCAATATTGAAAGCCGGAAAAATTGCATTTTATTTTCCTTCATCTGTTATTAAGGGAATGCTTGCTGCCATTGGGATCATCATTATCATGAAACAGATTCCACATTTATTGGGATTAGATAAAGACTTTGAAGGAGATTTTGCATTCTTTCAGTCAGATGGTGAAAATACATTTTCAGAGTTTTTAAAAATATTTGACTTCTTCACAGCTGGAGCAGTGATTATTGGATTGTTTTCAGTTGCCATTATTTTGTTCTGGGAGTCAAAGTTTATTAAGAAAATAGAATCTTTGAAATTCGTTCCGGGAGCATTGGTAGCGGTTTTGGGAGGAACAATTCTAAATATCTTTTTACCTGAAAATTTGGTTTTGCAGTCAGAGCATCTTGTATCGTTGCCAGTCAGTAACACACTATCCGAATTTAAGAATTTATTTACTTTCCCTGATGTAAGTTATATTTCAAATAAACTGGTAATAAAAACTGGATTTGTTCTTGCAGCAATTGCCAGTTTGGAAACATTGCTATGTGTTGAAGCAACCGATAAAATAGATCCGGAAAAAAGGATAACACCAACCAATCGTGAGTTATTTGCTCAAGGTGTTGGTAATATTTGTTCAGGTCTGATTGGAGGCTTGCCGTTAACACAGGTAGTTGTAAGAAGTTCAGCCAATATCCAGTCCGGTAACAAAACAAAGTTATCCGCTATAATTCATGGTGTTATTTTATTGTTGTCTGCCATATTTATCCCTACATTGTTGAATAAAATTCCACTTGCTACTCTTGCAGCAATATTAATTTTGGTAGGATATAAATTGACCAAGATTTCAATCTTCAAACAAATGAAGGAAGCCGGTAATAGTCAGTTCGTACCTTTTGTAATCACCATTTTAGCCATTGTTTTTACCGATTTGCTGACTGGTGTTGTTGTGGGTCTTTTTGTTGGAATTGCTTTCATTTTAATATATGATTTTAAAGGTGCTGTTTCAACTTATCGAGAAAACAATAATTTGCTAATATTTTTCAACAAGGATATTTACTTTTTTAATCGCGCAGAAGTGATGTCGGCGCTCGAAAAAATTGAGGAAGGGGATGTTGTTTTTATAAATGGAAACACAGCAGATTTTATAGATCAGGACATTTTTATTACATTACAAGAGTTTGCTGAAAACGCAAAAGAAAGAAATTTAATTATTACCCTCGATGGAATTTCTCCTAACAAACAACAATTAACTTAATCATTATGCATACATACCAAAAACTCTTACTTACCAACAAAGCTTGGGCCGCTCAAAAACTCAGGGTTGACCCAAATTATTTTAACGAGCTTTCTAAAGACCAAACACCGGATTATCTGTGGATTGGATGCTCGGATAGTCGCGTGCCTGCAGATCAGGTTACTGGAACACAACCAGGAGAAATTTTTGTACACCGAAACGTTGCTAATCTTGTTTTGCATACTGATATGAACCTTTTAAGTGTATTGCAATATGCTGTTGAGGTTTTAAAAGTGAAACACATATTAGTCGTAGGCCACTACAACTGTGGAGGTGTTAAAGCAGCAATGTCTAATGAAGACTTTGGTTTAATCAACAAATGGTTGAGAAACATAAAGGATATTTATGAAAAACATGAAGATGAATTGAACGGAATAAGCGATGAAACTCTCAGATTTAACAGGCTGGTTGAGCTCAATGTGATTGAGCAAGTAAAAAATTTGGCGAAAACCACCATCGTACAAAAAGCTTGGGCAAACGGTGAATATCCTTACTTGCATGGTTGGGTATTTGATCTGCATACCGGGTTGATTAACCAAATAATTGAAGTTGAATCAGGTGACCTAAATACCATAAATCCAATACATAGATTTAATATACCGGATAAGAAAACCGCGGATTTAGAAAACCTGATGAAAGATTAACTAATAAAAAAATAAATTCTTTAAAAATGCCCTGAACAGATGCAACAGTTCGGGGCATTTTTGCATCTTGGTAATGGAAGACGAGTTTTTGTCTTATTAAATTAAAACCAGGTAACTAAACAAGGGTGAATTTAAATCTCCCGCTAAAAAATCAATTATGAAGAAATCTATCGGAATTTTCCTATGCATTTTTGGATTCATATTCCAAATTCAGGCACAAAATATGACATTTGAGTTGTTGAGTCCGCCTTGCAACAAAGATGGAGTTTTA
>JAEUUM010000036.1 GCA_016787375.1 Saprospiraceae bacterium | reverse complement strand
TGATGAGATCAGAGTTTAAATATTTTGTACCTAATATTCGATTGCCAGAATTGCGAAGCGCCATTAAACCTTTCGTTCATCCTGACAAGTTTGCATCAAAAAAACCTGATCACGAATACACAGTCAGAAGCATTTATTTTGATACCAAAGATTTCGATATGTACAATACCAAAATAGATCATTTGGCTCACAGGTTAAAGGTTAGGTTAAGGGGTTATGATCTAGGTGATGAAAACGCGAATGTTATTTGCGAGATTAAAAGAAAATATGAAGGTCCGATTGTCAAAAACAGGGCTGTTTTACAATACAACATCGTGCAAAAAATATTCAATGGTGTTGATCTGAAAACTGTATTACCTGTAACTGATGATGCCCTGAACATTCGAAAATTTTTCTATCAAATCCTCTCTAATTCTCTCCAACCTGTTGTTAATGTCATCTATGAACGTGAAGCCTATGAAAGTAAAATAATAGACAGTGACAATGGGATAAGGCTCTCTATCGACAAAAATCTTCGTTCAGTACCTTATCCGGGTACACACGAACTTTTTATTGAAAGAGATATTATGACTGTGAATCCTGACCATTTTATACTAGAGGTTAAATTCAATCGATACTGTCCCACATGGATCAAACCAATTTTAGCTGATTTTGAATTGGTGAAAGGACCCGCCTCCAAGTATGTGATGTGCGTAGAATCACAACCAATAATCAAAACATCAAAACAATGGGATGCTCTAATTAAGTGTCATTCACTTCCCAAATTTGGCAATAGTTAATTTACTAAAATCATGAATCAGATCACATGTTAACAGATTTTACAACCATCAATTTATTTCCGGTTTCAGGCGGTGATGTTTTGATTAACTTGTTGGTAGCTTTCTTGAGCGGATTAATCCTATCAATGATTTATCGAATAACTTATAAAGGTCCTTCGTATTCAGTATCGTTTGTCAATGCAATTGTCATGTTAACTATTATTTCTGCATTGGTAATATTGGTTATCGGCAACAATCTCGCAAGAGCTTTTGGCTTGGTAGGTGCAATGAGTATAATCAGGTTTCGAACTGCTGTTCGAGATACCATGGATATGGTGTTTATATTTTTGAGTTTGGCAATTGGCATGGCTTGCGGTGTAGGCTTAAGTGTTGTGGCCTTGATTGGAAGTGCTGTTTCAGGATTAATAATTATTTCATTGACATACTCAAATTTCGGAAAATCAAGAAGAAGATTCCATGTTATGCAACTATCCTATAATGGTGCCCTAATGCTTCAAAAATCATTGGATGCGTTATTCTCAAAATATTGCGGAACCGTAAAACTTGTTAACGTTAAGTACACTGGAGTTGACCAAAACATGGAGGCAGTGTATCATGTCTCTTTAAAAAAGGAGAAATTTATGGATCCACTTGTTAAAGATATGAGTCATGAACCCGGGGTGATTTATGTTAATGTTTTTTATGATGAAGATGATATAAATCCTCCAACTATCTGAGAGGATTGCCTAAAACTCGATTTTCAGAAATTTTAATTTATTCCTTGACAAACATGGGATTAAACAGGCGTTTGAGGATACTTGTTTGCCTTGTCTAAACATTATTTTTAATTTCCGGTAATCTGTATTTAATAGACTTTTCCTCTCATAACTGCCATCGCTTCTGACGATATATTGGCTAATGGTATTTTCGTTTTTTATTTCATCATTGAATAATATTCGCAAGAGGTTGCTGCCTTTTATAAGTAAAAAAGAAGAAAAGTCACCATCATCATCCTGTGAGAATTGTTTTTTAGCTAAAGGCGCCATCCATTCAATAATACCGCTTTTTGATAATGAAATTACCATCAAGTCATCATAATAATGATCAATAATGTTTCTTCCAACACCTCCGAAATTTGTCGACCTTCCTGAAATATAACGTTCGATTTTTTTATTCTTCTCAATGATAAACACAACACCACCCTCTTGCTTTAATATAGCGTTGGGTATGTAAAAATCATCAATGCCCTTTTCAGGTTTTTCTTTTTCATTTAAATATGCACCTATTAATCCAGGGGTGAATGGATTCATGCAATAATAAAGTGAATCATTGGTAAATGGTATACTTGAACTGCAATATAAACTTCCGTTAGCCTTTCTTCCTTTATCATTTGAATAGGTTCCAACCAACAATAGTTTCTGATTTTTATTATCAACAAACCAATCCGATTCGTACACATTAAATGGAAGGTCAAAAAATGTTTTTCTGATGACTCCGTTTTTAGTTAAATATGCACAACCAATCGCGTATTTGTTTTTAACTGCAATTTGATCATTAAAGACAAGTATCGCATTGCCCTTATTGTCAAACAGAACTTTTTCAAGAAATCTGAATTCTGTTTTTTCTAAAATATGGTCCCATTTGTAACTCCAATTGAGTTTTTTTGATCCCAAATCAAAAGATAAGAACTGCGAAAAGTCACTTAGATGTGAATAAAATACCAAAAGTGAGTTTTTGTCCTCACTTGGTATTACTTGTATTTGGGGATTGTAAACTGAATTGGGAAAACAAGTTAAAGTGGTGCTGTCTTTTAAATTCAAATCCACATCATATATCATAATCTTAAAACACAACTCAGACCTTATTCTATATTTGTAGACAATGTTCAAATTTTTATTAACAAACCCTGAAAATACGACTTCAGATTTTCGTTCATTAAGAGGCAGGAGAATGGTTCGTAAATTTTTTAATTCAGCATCTAATCTGTGCACTTGATACCCATTGCCGGAAGACTGTATAAAATAATTATATCCACTCTGTTGGCTGATAATGTCTATATTGTCATTTATTTTAAGTGGAAAGACATCGCTCAAAAAGATATTTTGTGCCATTAAGGGATGTATTAATCGCACAAAAAGTGATAAAAGCAAATAATTTCTTAATTTTAGCATACGTTCTAAATGAACATTTATTTAAACCGATTATTATCTAATTGTTCAAATTTTAATTAAAAATACTGTAGTTTAGTGAAAATAGGTATACTTTGTTATCCAACTTATGGTGGAAGCGGTGTTGTGGCAACAGAACTTGGCAAAGGTCTGGCAAAAGTCGGGCACAAGATTCATTTTATTTCATACCGTCAACCGGCGCGCTTAACTCATTATTCTGAGAATATTTTTTATCATGAAGTCACAAATGTTGATTACCCATTATTTGAATTTCCTCCGTATGATACTGCACTTACCAGTAAAGTTGTTGATGTTGTAAAATATGAAGACCTTGATCTGCTTCACGTGCATTATGCCATTCCACATGCAGCGATCGCTTATATGGCGAAACAAATTTTGTTAACCAATGGTAAATCAATCCCTATTATCACAACTCTCCACGGTACCGACATTACTTTGGTTGGAAATAACCGGACATTTTCTCCTGTAGTAGAATTCTCAATCAATCATTCTGATGGAGTTACTGCTGTCTCGGAAAGTCTGGCTCATGACACTTATGAGAACTTCAACATACATGTACCCATCAAAGTAATTTATAATTTTATTGATTTTGACCGATTCAAGAAACTAAATAAAGATCATTTTAGGAAGGCTATAGCCCCGAATGGGGAAAAGATTCTAATACACACATCTAATTTTCGAAAAGTTAAACGTGTGGACGAAGTAATCAGGATTTTTGCTTCAGTCCACAAGGTCATTCCGTCAAAACTTTTGATGATTGGTGATGGGCCTGAAAGGCAGAACTTAGAGGAACTCTGCCGTGAACTGCATCTTTGTGATCATGTACGATTTTTGGGTAAGCAAGATGCCATTGAAGAAATTTTAGCAATTGGCGATTTGTTTTTGATTCCTTCAGCCAGTGAGAGTTTTGGGTTGTCAGCGTTGGAGGCTATGGCGTGCGAGGTCCCGGTCATTTCATCTAATATAGGTGGTTTACCTGAAGTGAATATTGACGGCGTTACTGGTTATCTTTGCGAAGTTGGGGACCATGAAACCATGGCTTTGAGAGCAATTGAAATACTCAGTGATGAAAACAGATTAAGTACTTTCAGAAAGAACTCACTAAATCAAGCTAAGAAGTTTGACATCAGTGTGATACTTCCGGAATATGAAAATTATTACATGGAAGTAATCAGCAATTTCAAAAAAACTGGTAATTAAATATTAGTTAACCAACAAGATTTTAGTTACGATACCATCGGGGTTTTCTATGTCAGCTGTACCAGTTGCAAAAACAAGGTATACTCCACTACTTGCCCTTTTACCTCTGTAATCTGTGCCATACCAAACTGCCTGCCCACCGATTGATGTTGTTTCAAAAACCAGTCTGCCCGAGGTATCAGTGATTTTCACATTTGAATCTTCAGCCAATCCGGTAATGATAATGGGTCCCGTGTATTCGGGTTTTACAGGATTAGGGAAAGCGTAGATGTTAGATTTATGAATAGTTCCGCCGGCAGTTGCTTCCATTCTAAATATAGCAACCCCTTTTGTTGTGCCAATCCAGCACTCCCCGTTTTCATGGTTTATAGCCATTGAAGTTATAGAGTTACTCGGTAAGGGACTATTTTTAATATCGAACTTGTTAATCAGTGTTTTTGCATCCGAAGATTGAACGAAAACGCCGTTGTCTGTGCCAAACCATTTTCTATTGCCACCGTCAACTTTAATGGTTCTAATATTTTCGGTTTCAAGAAGATATGCTCCAAAGCCATCTTGTTCAACTATGACACGGGTGCCCTTACATGTACTTTTGAACACATCACCACCGCATTCAAAAACAACTGGCCCTGCAGCTGTTCCGACCCAAACATCACCATTATTGTCTACCGTCACACAATTTACCGTGTTGGAAGGTAAATTTGAATTTGCGGTTGTTATTTCTCTCCATTGATCATCAACTGTGCTGTTAATGTCATTCCCCTCATTAAATACATATAAACTGCCACCTTGACCCCCTATCACAAACCATTTATTGTTGTTTTGATCTATTGCTAATTGCAATAATCCTGTGCCCGAATTAACCGAAAAACTCTGCCAGGTTCCATCCTTTTTTAACACAATTATTGGTTTTGCTGCCAAAGTATTTGCCATCCAAAGGTTTCCTTTTGAGTCATAGGCTAAACCTGCAATCCTTTCCCTTTTTTCGTCACCTACACCACCACGTATAGCAGAATTTTTCTCATTGTAAATTTTTAAGTCTGTGCCGTTGTACTCAATTAATCCACCATAATAAGAACCAAAATATAAAATCTGAGAATTTTCAGGATTGGTTACAATATTCAAAAAATCAAACTGCGCTTCCTCCTGAGACAGAATTGGATAATTCTGTGCATTTACTGCACTCCAGCTTTTTGTTGTGTTGTCAAAAATATTAAGCCCATTAGAGTTAAAAGAATAATTTTGGCCAAGTATTAAGCCACCTGCAGTAATGTATGTTTTACCATTTGCAATGGTCATATCAAAATTGGTCTCTGTTGTTGGTGAGTTTACAGTGAATGAATTACATTGGTCGGAAGTTATATCATAATATTTAAATTCGTTCCACTCATCTGCAATCCACACCCTTTCATTTGCGTCTTCAATGGCATTTAAAGGTCTGTTAAAGCAAGTTTTTCCGGCCAATTCAGTTGTTTCATCCTTTTCATTGAGTATGAGTAGCCTGCCTGTGCATCCTCCATTGGCGGTGCAGAATAACCCACAGATGAGGTGTTTACCTTCTGCGGTCAAATAGTTGATTCGGGTGTCTTTGTAATATGCTAAATTGGTGAACGTATTGTTTGATTCTTGTTTCACCAAAGTGTCATTCTTACTAAAATAGAGCGAGTTGTTGAAAATTACACATGCCGTTGAGCTGTAATTTGAACCATTATTTGCATTAATAAGCTTCCATTGGCCAAAATCCTGGATGTTGATTCCTGGAGGAATGACATATACACCGCCACTGGTTGCCACAAATACTGAGTCATTTCTGTGACAAGTTGATTTTACTGTGTAAGGAGTGAAAACGGTTGCTGAAAATTCAAATCTTGACAAATCAAGAATCATAAGGCCAAAATCAGCACTCAGGATTGCGGTTGAGTCATTCTTTAAATGAATATCATTTATGCCTTTCTTACCTACGATGTTTGTATTGATTTTTATATAATTTAAGTTTGTTACCTCTTCTGCACCTTGATACAAATCGATATTTCCATTTTGATAACTAACTATCAGAGTGTTATTATGAGGAGTATATTTGATTAGGCCCAGATCAATATCTGTTAAACCAGATGTTCTGGTAATATATCTTTTAATGTTCGCCGATTTATCACAAACCAAGACAGCAAATTGATTACCGTAAAAGACTTCATCTTCGCTTTGAGTAATCATCACACCATTGCGGTAGGGATAATAATTTTTCCACTCACCTATAAGCATGTCCGAAGACTGACCAAACCCAAGTGAGCTTAGAAACAGACAAAGTATTGATGATACATAAAAATATTTAGCCATATCTACTGCACTGTTTTATTTTTTAACGACGGATTACAGTTTTCATTGTTTATCTATACAGCTTGCATGACTCAAGATATTCAAACACACTTTCAGGCACCATATATCTCACAGATTTCTTTTCCTGGATGAATTTTCTGATTACACTTGCTGAAATAATCATTTGAGGAGCATCGAAAAATCTGATGTTTTCTTTTTCAGGAAATGGATTATTCTCAAATCCGGGTCTGTTGTAAACATAAATGCTGTAATCCGACAAAAGAAGTTCAAAATTTTTCCATTTGTGAAGAGTTTCAAGGTTATCACTTCCCATAATTAGCACAAATTCTCTCTTTGGGAATTTTTCTTTGAGGTAAGTTAACGTATCAATTGTATAAGAAGGTTTGGGAAGTTTAAACTCTATATCCGAAGCCTTCAACTTTGGGTTGTCATCGATACACAAACGCAGCATGTGTAAGCGCTCCCTCTCAGGAGCCAGTGAAGTTTTATCTTTTAACGGGTTTTGGGGAGAAACAACCATCCAAACCTCTTTTAGGTCGGTATGGGTAGCCATGAAATTTGCAATGATAAGGTGACCTATGTGTACAGGATTAAAGGAACCAAAAAACAGGCCTGTTTTCATTAGAACAGTTAAAAATTGGTTGTGTCAGAATTTTCTTCAATCATTTCGTCAAAAAATTCGTCAAGGCCCTCATCCAATTCCTCAAAATTGCCTCCATAGAACCATTTATTATTCACTTTTTTCAAATAAACACTATCAAAAATTCCCTCCTCGTATGAAAATTTACAAATGGCAGAATCATTAATCACTCTACAACTTAGTGATTTAAAGTCGTGAGTGGTACTATCATCTGACTCATTAATTTTGCTTAGCACATTTACCAAGTATTTGCCGTTTTCAGTGCTTAGTGCCTTTGCTTCATCAAATCTCCCATTATCTATGTAGTACAACCAATTTCTTAAAGCCGATTCAGGGCTTTCGTCTTTCTTGCAGCCTGTTAAAGCGGTTAAGATTATGAATACAAATAGGATATAAACAGAGGTAGTTCTCATCGGCAATTTTAAAAAGTATGATCAGGGAATGGTTTTCTTAAGCCTGTTGAACATTTATCATTACAGGCATTACCAACATCAAAAGATCACTTGAAGGATCCTGATCTGCGGGCCTCAATATTCCTGCTCTGTTTGGTTCTGAAAGCTCAAGTGTTATATCACCTGAGGAAAGTATACTCAGCATTTCGATTAAAAACTTAGCATTGAATGCTATTTGCATTTGTTTGCCATCGTACGTGCATGGAATGGTTTCTTCAGCTTCGTTTGAAAAATCAAGATCTTGGGATGAAATATTCAGATTTTCACCGTCGATTTTGATTAATACTTGATTTGTTGTTTTATTGGCATATATGGCAATACGTTTCAGCGAATTTAGAAAATCTAATCGTCTGATGGTCATTATATTCGGGTTATCAACCGGTATAACCATATTGTAGTCAGGGTATCTGCCCTCAATCAGTCTACATGCCATCTGGAAATTTCCAAAGGTAAAAAAAGCGTTAGATTTATTGAATGAAATTCTAACATCCGGGCTTGATGCAAGCGAAGATTTCAACAGATTCAATGCCTTCTTTGGCATTATAAAAGATGCAGAAACTGACTCGTTCGTGATATTATGAGAATATTTAACAAGTTTGTGGGCATCGGTAGCGACAAAGGTAGCTTTATTGTCTTCGAATAAGAAATAAACACCTGTCATTGTTGGCCTCAGATCGTCACTGCTTGTGGCAAAAATCGTATTGATTATGGCATGTGACAATATATCTGTGGGTATCTCGATCTCATCAACATTTGAAGAAGTGGGTGTTTCAGGGAAATCTGCCCCATTTTCACCGGAAAGTTTGTAAGTTCCAAATGCACTCGTAAGGGTAACATTGTAGGACGATTCGTCTACTTCAAAGGTTATGGGTTGTTCTGGTAGTGCTTTAAGAGTTTCAGTTAAAATTTTTGCCGGTATGGCAATTGAACCGTCTTTCTCAGCCATTATATCGATGGTTGTGATGATGGTTGTATCAAGATCCGATGCTGTTATTTTAAGATGATTGTCTTTGATAGTGAACAGAAAGTCCTCTAAAATTGGCAATACCGGATTATTTGTAATAGCACCACCAGCTATTTGGAGATGTTTTAGTAGTTCTGTTGAAGATGTACTGAATTTCATAAAGCGATTTTGCTTTTTTAAGATGGTGCAAAAATATCTCTAATAAACTATAAATAATAATTTTTATCAGAAAATCAGCTAACTATAAATATTATGAGCCAATACAACTAAAATGAATAATTTTGAGCCATCATGAATAGAAAAATTCCACCAGTAATCGAAGATATCAAAAAGGTCGATTTACCGACACCTGAGATATTTAACTTCCCCAACGATTCAGTATTATATTGTACTTATGCTCACGGATTACCAGTCATCAGAGTTGAAATTGTTATAATGGCTGGAAGGCCTTTCGAAAAGAAGAGAATCATTTCAAAATTAACCGGGAGACTCCTTAAGGACGGTACCAAAACTAAAACTGCCAAACAAATTGCTGATTTTTTTGACAACTATGGAGCAACAATTAATACCAGCTCTAATCTCGATTATATCACCATCACACTTCATTGCTTGCGAAAATATTTTGAGCAACTTTGGCCAGTGGTTGTCGAAGTGCTTATGGAACCTGGCTTTCATGAACAAGATATGCTAACCTACATCAACAATAGCATCCAGAAACTTGAAATTGACCTTACCAAACCCGAAGTAGTTGCATACAGAACAATCACAGAGAAGATCTTTGGCACCAACCATCCTTATGGATATAACAGTACAACCGAACTTTATAAAGCAGCAAACCAACAAGACCTTTTTGATCATTTTAATGCTAACTTTCTGCCTGCTCAAACCAGCGTTCATTTAAGTGGGGGCTACATGGAATGCGATCTGGATTTGATCATGAATACACTGAAAAGCTGGGAAGCTAAACCTAGACCAAAGCCTGTTATACCAAGTATCGATATCATAAATCCAGAAAGACTACATCTTGAAATTGATTCTAGTAGTCAATCATCACTTAGGCTTGGAAGAAAAATGTTTGCCAGGTCTCATCCGGACTATATAGATATGTTTATACTCAATACGCTTTTGGGAGGTTTTTTTGGATCAAGGCTAAACATGAATATCCGCGAAAATAAAGGAATGACTTACAGTATCGGATCTTCCCTTGAAACCTTAAGTTTTGATGGTTGCTTTATAGTTATGGCTGACATGAGTCATGAACACATAAATAAAGCAATTAAGCTTATATTTAAAGAGTTCAAAAAGCTTTCAGATCAACCTATTGACGATGATGAACTACTTCAACTAAAAAGATATTTGATTGGAACACTCATCAATGCTGTCGATGGACCATTCAATTCATCAGGGTTAATTAAGTCCTTAGTAGCTGATCAGGTTGGGTTAAGTATCTGGGACCAGGCCACTTCCAGGATCAATTCAATACAAGCCACCGAAATTATGGCAACTGCGCAAATGTATTTACAACCCGATGATTTTTGGGTAGTGAGTTCGGGTAAAAGGATAGTTTAACTAAAAGCACTGCAAATACACCTATTTTATGAATACTTTTCTCTTTATTGTCAAGATTATTAAAATAATTTCAAAATTTTCTGTTGTTTTGCACTTTGATATTAAATAACGCACACAAATCTTTATAGGGGGGAAAACCGTCAATGAAATTTTTCAATTTTTTTACTCAGGAGCTTGCTATAGACTTAGGTACAGCAAATACCTTGATCATACAAGATGGTGTTATCGTTGTCAATGAACCATCAATTGTTGCAATAGATCGAAAAACAGGTGAAACAATCGCTGTTGGAACCAAGGCTATGCAAATGCATGAAAAAACTCACGATAATATTAAAACCATTCGCCCACTTAAAGACGGAGTTATCGCTGACTTTCAGGCAGCAGAAAACATGATCGAGGGATTTATTAAAATGATTGGTGTCAGGAAGAAGTTTTTCACACACATGAAAATGGTCGTCTGTATTCCTTCCGGTATTACTGAAGTTGAAAAGAGAGCCGTTTTTGACTCAGCAGATCATGTAGACTCCAAAGAAACATACTTGATACATGAGCCAATGGCCGCAGCACTTGGCATTGGGCTTGATGTAGAAGAACCTGTTGGTAATATGGTAATCGACATTGGAGGTGGCACAACCGAAATTGCTGTAATCGCTCTCTCCGGTATCGTATGTGATCAGTCAATCAGAACTGCAGGTGATGAGTTTACTCAAGATATTATTGACTTCATGAAACGAGAGTATAGCCTTCTGGTAGGTGAAAGAACAGCAGAACAAATCAAAATAAACGTTGGATCAGCAATTGAATTACTTGATAACCCACCACAAGATTATCCTGTAAACGGGAGGGATATGGTCTCGGGTATACCCAAGCAAATAACTGTAGGATATAAAGAAATAGCCAGGGCGCTGGACAAATCTATATCAAAGGTCGAAGAAGCAATTCTGAAGGCTTTAGAAACAACACCACCTGAGTTGGCCTCAGATATTTATCAAAAAGGAATTTACTTAACAGGTGGGGGTGCTTTGTTGAGAGGCTTGGACAAACGAGTTTCGGAAAAGACTAAGCTAAAAGTTCATATCGCTGACGATCCACTTTCGGCTGTAGTAAGGGGTACAGGTATTGCATTGAAGAATTCACATAAATTCTCTTTTCTGATTGACAGAAAGAGCGTCTGATTATTGAAAATTACATAATTTTCAACCTGATATGTTTAATGTAATCCAATTCATCTTAAGATTTGGAACATTTTTTCTGTTCTTAGCCTTGGAGATAATCAGCATTTTTCTGATTGTTAACTACAATAAAGCGCAGCAAGAAATTTTTCTGAACTCTGCCAATATTTTTTCAGGAACTGTAAATGAGAAATTTAATAGGGTTAAAAACTTTGTAAATCAATACACAGTTGCAGATAGTATTTCTTTAGAAAATGCTGTACTTTATCAAGAGAGATTTAATTACCCATTTTTATTTGATACCCTAGACCAATTTAAGGTTACAAGTTTGAATTTTTCGGTAATTCCTGCAAGAGTAATCAATAATTCAGTAAGTTCACAGCATAATTACTTCACCATAAACAAAGGTGCTGATGATGGTATATACAAAGGATTGGGAGTAATGTGCAGACATGGGGTGGTTGGAATAGTAAAAAGTACAAGTAAGCATTTTTCACTCATTATTTCAATTTTAAACAAAGACATCAAAACTTCCGCCTCAATCCGCAGAAATGGTTATTTCGGCTCTCTGGCGTGGGAGGGGACCGATCCACAAATTCTAAATCTGGAAGATTTGCCAAGACATGCGGAGGTTAAACTTGGTGACACCATACAGACAAGTGGTTATTCTCTCATTTTTCCCAAGGGAATACTTCTTGGCACAGTAAAAAAAATAATGCAAAAAGAAGGTACAAATTTTTATTCTTTACCTTGTAAAATATGGGCAGATATCAGTAAGCTTGATATAGTTTACGTTTTGAAAAATAATGCCAAACCTGAATTAGAAAAACTCGAGACAAATGCCGGCAGCGACAAATAATTTGCGTATTGGTTTTGTCAGAATTTTTTTGATTCTGACCATTCAAGTACTCGTAATAAAAAACATTAAGCTTCCATGGAATGATGATGGTTATGGCTTATTTCTTTTTTTTCCTGCAGCCATTATCTTTTTACCCTCACAATTGTCCAGACCACTTACAATTCTAATTGCATTTTTTGTTGGTTTACTTGTTGATATTTTTTACGATTCACCCGGAGTTTGCGCAGGATCACTGGTTATAATGGCTTATGTCAGACCCATTGCTTTTGACCTTATTGAACCTAGATTGGGCGTAAAACTAGGACAAGAAAGTGCAGGATATAATTTTGGGTTTATCTCATTGCTTACATACTCTTCCATATTGTTACTGATATTCTGTTTTTTTTACTTTTCATTTGAATATTTTACTTTATACTACATTGTAGATATACTTATAAAAACTGTTTACTCGTTTTTCTTGTCAATAATCTTGATAACCTTGTATATAGTAATTTTCAGACCAAAAATCTGATGTGAATTGAAAGATGCATTAATCAACAGACAGTATTATATTATGGCAATCTTCGCCATAGTGGGTTTTATTATTGTGTCAAAACTTGCCCAAATGCAGATTTTTGATACCAGTTACAGCAATAAGGCTAATGCGGTTACCATTGCCCGCCAATATATTTATCCATCCCGAGGTCTCATATACGATCGAAACAAAAAATTACTCATCAATAATGATCCCATTTATGAGCTCTCTGTAGTAGTAAAAGAGCTTGATCCACAGATGGACACTACCAAGTTTTGCAACATTCTGGGTATTACAAAAGCTGATTTTAATGAAAAACTAAATATAAACTGGAGTGACCCAAGGTTTTCAAAATCTATCCCTCTGTTGTTTATTAGTGATATAAAACCATCAACATTTGCGGTTTTACAGGAAGTCTTGTTTGAATTTCCGGGATTTTACATTCAGCAAAGGAACAGACGGACATATCCCTACCCCAATGCAGCCAACATTCTTGGTTATATTTCCGAAGTGAATGAAAAGCTTGTTGAATCGGCAGAAGGCAAATATATTTCAGGTGACGAAACCGGAATCGCCGGGCTGGAAAAGTATTTTGAGGATCAATTGCGAGGTAGAAAGGGTGTTCATTATGAGATGAAAAATAATATTGGCAGAAGCATCGGGTCTTACAAAAATGGGGCATTTGACATTTCTGCTGCTGCCGGGAAAGACCTGATAAGCTCCATTGACATTGATCTGCAGGCTTATGCTGAAAAATTATTGCATAACAAGACTGGGAGTATCGTGGCAATCGAGCCGTCAACAGGTGAAATTCTGGCAATGGCAAGCTCTCCTTCATATGACCCGAATATCCTGGTGATGGGGAAAGACCGTGGTAAAGCATTTCAACAACTTTCACAAGACACTTTTAAGCCATTTTTTGATAGGTCAATCATGGCAAAGTATCCTCCCGGTTCAATTTTTAAAACACTTGTTGGCTTGATTGCATTAGAGGAAGGACTCACCTGGCCTGCGAGGTATATACCATGCAAAGGTGCCTATTATTATGGCGATATCAAATGGGGTTGTCACCACCATATACCCCCGGCTTCCTTGGCTTTAGCCTTGCAATTGTCTTGCAATACTTATTTTTTTACACTCACACGCGAAATAATCGACCAATATTCTTTTCATTTGCCAGGTAAGGGCTTAAATACATTTGCAGAACATTTATATGATTTTGGTTTGGGTGCTCCAATTGGAATTGACTACCCCACGGAAAAGGGTGGGAACGTGCCTTCAGCTGCCTACTATGACAAGCTTTACAAACGCAGAAGAGGTTGGAGGTCTCCAACTATTATGTCAATCGGAATAGGTCAGGGTGAAATTCAACTTACTACATTACAAATGGCAAACCTCGCGACCATAATTGCGAATAAAGGAAGTTATTTTATTCCTCATTTGGTCAAAGATTATGCAGACGGGGTCACAAAAATAGAAGAAAGATTTCAAAAAAAACACCAGGTAAAAATTAGCCCGGAACATTTTCTGCCAATTATTGATGGAATGCAGAGAGTGGTACTTTATGGAACTGGCCGAAAAGCAGCAATACCAGGTATTAGTGTGGCAGGTAAAACAGGTACCTCTCAAAATCCTCATGGTGAAGATCATAGCGTCTTCTTTGGATTTGCGCCGGTTGATAAACCTGTAATCGCTATTGCTGTTATTATTGAAAATGCTGGGAAAGGAGCTGAATTTGCTGCTCCAATAGCAAGTTTAATGATCGAAAAATACATTAAAAAAGATGTGTCACGAGTAGCCCTGGCTCAAACAATGGAGCAGATTAACACGCTGAAAATTAAGCCCAAAAGAAAGATTCTACCAAAGCATTTTAACCTAACCGCTGATTCTACCGCAAATACAGCAGTGGAACAAGAACAAATTAATTTACCAGAAAATAGTGAAGATTAATGATCATATCTGCCATAGTTGCGGCTTCTCAAAATGGAATAATTGGTGTTGACAACCAAATTCCTTGGTACCTGCCCGCAGACTTGAAATATTTTAAAAAAGTAACATCCGGTCATCATGTATTGATGGGCAGGAAATGTTACGAATCAATCGGCAAGGCTCTACCCGGTCGAACGAATCTTGTGCTTACCAGAAATCCATACTATCTGGCGCAAGGAACTTTAGTAATTCACACAATCGAAGAAGGGATTAACATTGCAAAGCAAAACAACGAAACAGAATTATTTATAATCGGAGGTGCAGATGTATACAAATCAACCATGCACCTTTGGGACAAATTATATTTCAATACAATCCATTCTGATATTGAGGGTGATACTTCTTGGCCAGATATGGACTGGCAGGATTGGAGCCTGACCTCAGTAGAGAATCATGAAGCGGATGAAAAAAATAAATTCCCGTATTCGTTTTCTGTTTTTACAAAAAGAAGGTGAAAGAAGAATTGCTGCATTACTTTTGGCGAACGCACCGTTGGAGGGATCAAAATATTTTTACCACCGATGGCCAACCACTTCAGATAATTGTGCCTGGTGATTTAAACAAAGATGCCGGACCTGATTTTAGTAATGCAAAAATAAGAATTGGAGATGAATTGTGGATTGGAAATATTGAGATACACGTTAAAGCCTCAGAATGGTACCTTCATCAGCATCAATATGATCCTCAATATAAAACTGTAATTTTACATGTTGTTTGGAGTGAAGACCAGCAAGTATATTTTGATAGTAATAGAAAAATTCCTTGTTTTGAATTAAAAAACATCATTTCTAAAGACATCATTGACAATTACGAGCGTCTCATGAACAGCGCTTTCTGGATTGCCTGTGAAAAGCAGGTTGATAAAATTGACATGCAAAAGGCCGCATTTGGTTTAAATGCGAAACTTATTGAAAAATTGCAAGATAAAACCACTCTTTTGGAACACATTTATTCCAAAACAAATGGAGACTGGAATGAAACTTTTCATCGATTTTTAGCCAGGGGATTTGGCTTAAATGTAAACGGAACTGCATTTGAGCTGTTGGCCGAAAAATTACCTTTAGAGCTTATTAGAAAATACACAAACGATACCGAAAAATTGGAGGCGCTGGTATTTGGTATTGCAGGTTTTTTGAATAATGCATCTGAAGATTATGCAGTAAAACTAAAGGGTATTTTTGAATCGTTGCCAAAAAATAATCTGCCTGAAATTTTACCAGAAGGTGTATTTAAATTTTTTAGAGCTAGACCCTCAAACTTTCCAACAATAAGAATTGCTCAATGGATAAAATTAATTTCAGATCATGATTTGTTATTAAGTGAGGTAGTGAGCATGAGTCACCCTGATGAATTTATCAATTTTATTTGCAGGCCACTTAATGGATTTTGGCAAAATCATTTCACTTTTTCTGCTCCATCCAATGGTTTTCCAACACAGGCCGGTAAAGAGTTCGCAAAGTTGTTGTTGATAAATTCGGTTGCGCCTTTTTTGTTTTTTTATGGTAAGAAACTTGGAAATATTGAGCTTCAGCAAACTGCAACAGATTGGCTGGACGAAATCAAAGGTGAGAAAAATACAATAATCAAGAAATTTCAAGAATTAGGATTTCCAACTTCTACAGCTGCACAAACTCAAGGACTTTTACATTTAAAGAAAAAATACTGCGAATGCAAGCTTTGCCTCGAGTGCCCTTTTGGTGCTCAAATTTTTAGGTCATGAGAAAACTGTGCATCAATAATCCTTATGCCTTTCCCAATAATTCTGATCTTCAACCTCTTCAATAATTTGAAGATAATTCTGATACCTTAGTTCATGAATTTTGCCTAACTCAATGGCTTGCTTCACGGCACAACCTGGTTCATTCATGTGCATACAATTTGCATATTTACAATTGGCAGACTCTAAAAATATTTCACGAAAATTGTGTGCAATGTCAGCTGGTTCAAGATGATTGAATGAAAGTGTTTTGATGCCTGGTGTATCAATTATGTTTGCATTAAAACTAGTATGATGCATTTCCGCAAATGTTGTAGTATGTTGGCCTTTTCCTGAGAAATCGGATATTTCAAATGTAGTTAAGTTCAAAGTTGGTTCCAGTCCCATACTAAGAGAAGATTTTCCAACACCTGATTGCCCGGTAATTAATGTGGTTTTGTCTTTAAACAAAGATTTAATGTAATCAAAGTTTTCCTCTGTTAACGTTGATGTTTTTACTACCTCATAGCCAATTGATTCATACAGATCCTTCATTTCGTTATAAGTTTCGGTCTCTTCTTTTTCAAATAAATCCGACTTATTGAAAACGATGATCACCGGGATGTTATATGGTTCGGTCATCAACAGAAATCTGTCAATAAATCCTTGTTTTAAATTTGGTTGAACAATTGTAGTTATAATACAGGCCTGATCAATATTTGCAGCGAGTAAGTGTAATTGATGTTTTTGACGTGGCGATTGTCTTACCACATAATTTTTTCTGGGGAGAATTTGCTTGATTACACCTTGTTCGGTAGCACCTTCCTGGTCTACCATTACGTAATCACCAACTGCAACCGGATTGGTTAGTTGCCAACCAAATAGCTTGTGCTTTCCGGTTATACGGCAATTCCATTCAGAATTATTTTCAAGCCGCACTTTATACCAACTGCCAGTTGATTTTGTAACTACTCCTCTAAGCATTGGAGATGGTGTTTTTTATAATTTTTTCTGCGGACTTGATGGCTGTTACAAATGCAGGAATTAAACTTTGATCCTCTTCAAAAGTGTTTCCAACCACCACCAGGTCGGCTCCGGCCAATGCAGCATCATAGGCCATCTCAGGCGAATTAATTCCTCCACCGACTATAAGAGGAATATGAATAATATTTTTTACGGATGAAATCATTGCTTTAGAAACAGGCGTTGATGCTCCGCTGCCGGCGTCAAGGTAAATGAGCTGTAACCCAAGAAATTGGCCTGCCAGAGCGGTACAAGCTGCGATCTCTGGTTTGTTAGCCGGAATTGGCAATGTGTTGCTCACGTATGAAGCAGTAGTTGGTTTTCCACCATCAATTAGCATGTATCCGGTTGGAATGACTTCAATATTAATGTGCTTTAAAATTGGGGCCGCTTCGACATGTTTACCAATTAAAAGCTCCGGATTTCTGCCACTGATTAGCGATAAAAACATTATGGCATCTGCATCTTTTGATATTTGATAAATACTCGATGGAAACAAAACAACCGGTAATGTGGTAAATCTTTTAATACTCGCAATCATCTCATTGAAATGATTGGAAGTCAATAAACTCCCACCAACCAATATTATATCTGCACCTGCTTTTTCTATTGTTTGAACAAGTGTATCAACATTTTTGATATCCGTTTTGTCTGGATCCAAAAGAATACCCAGTTGTTTTCGGCCTTCATTTTTTGATTCAACTAGCAGCTGCATCAGTGTTTTTGACATCAAACCATTTTTCACAAAGTTAATGCTATATCTAGATTTTGATCTGATTTTGACCCAGAGTTATAATTTTGATTGTTATTTTGCTCAAAATTTTCAAAAAATGCAAAAAATATTGGTGACTGATTTGGTGCATGATTTATTGCTTGAAGGATTTGAAAAAGCCGGCTTTCAGGTAGATTATTTTCCTGAAATAAGTTACACAGATGTATTTAAAATAATTGATCAATACTCAGGACTGATCATTAATAGCAAAATACTGGTTGATAAAAAATTTATTGACCGGGCCATAAATTTGAAGTTTGTTGGGAGATTGGGTTCAGGAATGGAAATTATTGATAAAGAGTATGCGGGCCAAAAGGGAATCGGAGTTTTTAATTCACCGGAAGGTAACTGCAATGCCGTTGCGGAGCATGCATTAGGGATGCTGCTTTGCCTCGCAAATAATTTAATAGATTCGGATCGGGAAGTTCGGAATTTTGAGTGGCATCGTGAAAAGAACCGTGGATTCGAAATTAGCGGAAAGGTTATTGGAATCATAGGGTTTGGATATACCGGTGAATCATTTGCACAAAAGCTATTATCCTGGGATGTGAAAATATTGGTTCACGATAAGTACAAAAAAGAAATTAACACCCAGGGTGGTAGAATTAATTTGGTAAGTAAGGATGAATTATTCGCAGAATCTGATATCATTTCAATGCACCTGCCATTAACTGAGGAGACCAAGTATTATGTAAATGAAGAGTTTTTTAATAATTGGAGAAAAAAGGGAATTTTGATCAACACAAGCAGAGGAAAAATTGTACAAAGCTCCGCCTTACTTGAAGCCCTCACAGAAGCTAAGTTGGTTGGAGCTTGTCTTGACGTGTTTGAGAATGAAAAACCTGAAAATTACTCTCCCAAAGAAAAGGAGTTTTACAAAGCATTGTTTGATTTGAAAAATATTGTAGTAAGTCCGCATATTGCTGGGTGGACTTTTGAATCAAAACAAAAACTATCAAATACACTTTTAAACAAAATATTAAATTTTTTAAACATTTAATTTTAACTGTTTCAGAATATAAATTTGAAATTTTGGATTTTTTGCGCTTTCATGATTTTACAAATGTTAAGATAGTGTGAAAATTTTTATGTCGGATTGGCGACAATTTTCACTTTTTTTTTTGACAGAGAAGTTAATTTTCATAACATTGCAACCTAAATGTGAATTTGGATTTTTTTACATTCAAATAAGAAGAATATGATCAAACGTTTATTACTATTTGCAACTCTATTGTTCACAGCGGCAGGGATGTATGCACAAACCTCGCTTGAAGGTAAGATTACTGAAGAAGAAACAGGTGCAGTAGCTGAGTTGGCAACAGTTAAGCTATTTAAAGGTGGCGTGCTTATAACTGGTGCCCAGACTGACTTTGATGGGTTTTTTAGCATATCACCTGTTGATCCTGGTACCTACACAATCGAAGCCAGCTACGTTGGGTTCACCACCAAGCAAGTTGAAGGTGTAATTGTTAAACAAGGCAAAGCAAACGTTGTCAACATAAAGCTTTCAAAAGGTGTTGTAATGAATGAAGTCGAAATTGTAGCATACAAAGTGCCACTAATTGAACAAGATAATACTACACAAGGATCAGTCGTTACAGCTGAGCAAATCAGAAATTTACCCCAAAGAAATGTTAATGCCATTGCTGCAAGTACCGCCGGAGTATCAACTTCAGGTGAAAGTGGTAGCATTACCATTAGGGGTTCAAGAAGTACAAATACGGTGTATTGGCTTGATGGAATGCCTGTTAGCGGAAACTTTGTACCTGTTTGGGATCTTGAGCAACTTCAAGTAATAACCGGTGGATTGGGCGCAGAATATGGTGACGCAACAGGTGGTGTAATTTCAGGGTCGACCAAAGGACCTTCACAGAAATTTTCCGGTGGGGTTGAAGCTGAAACTTCGGCTTTATTCGATAAATATGGATACAACCTGCTTAATATAAATTTAAGTGGTCCAATTTTACGTAAAAAGGATACCAAAGAATCAATACTTGGATACCGACTTTCGGGTAGTTATACAGGGTATAAAGATGATAACCCAAGTGCGGTCGGAATTTACACAGCAAACCAGGCTGCTATAGACAGAGTTGCTGCAGATCCTATTACCAGAATCGGTGAAAACTTTTTGGTGCAGACTGGCGAATTATTGACAAACAAGAATGGTGATGTTGATCTGGTTAAAGTTAGACCAAATGAAGAGTCAAACAGAATTGACTTAAATGGTAAATTAGATTGGCGTATAAATAAGAAGATAGATGTTTCGCTAAACGGAACATATAGCAGAGACTATAACAAATTCTCTCCTGGAAATACTTGGTGGTTATTGAACGCTCAGAACAACCCTGAGGCATTTGCCAACACTTCACGTTTCAACTTCAGATTCAGACACCGACTTGGCAATGCCAACATAAGCGAGGGTGAAGATGCAAAAGCACAATTGTCTGCTTTCAGAAATGCATCTTATACGCTACAATTTTTCTACCAGAATGGAACAAATTTAAGTTATGACAGCAGGTTCAAAGATAATTTCTTTGACTATGGTCATGTTGCTGAATTCGACTTTGGATACAGAGGCGCAATTGCATTTGACCAAGACGGTGTTCCGAGACACGTGGACAACACAAGATTCTTTATCGGATATAACCCAACAAATAGTAAAAATCCGGGTTTAGCGAACTACAATAAGCTAATTACCGATGCAACAACCGACCTTGACTATATTCAAAGGAATGGTCGTGCCAATGATGCCTTCACTTCAGTTTGGGGTTTCCACACAAATGTGAATGACATCTACAATAGTTATCAAAAATCAAGAGCTGAAAGAAGAACATTCTCTGGTACTCTAGGATTTGATTTCTTACCAGGAGGTTCTGAGAGAGGTAAGCACAACATTCAAATTGGTGTATTTTACGAAGAAAGAACATCCAGATCATATTCTGTTGCTCCAAGAGGTCTTTGGACCAGAGCTCAATTACTTCAAAACCAACAAATTCCAGGTGTAGATACTTCAAAAGTCGCAGAAGCAGATCACATTTTTACGCTAGCTGACGGATCTCAAATAGTTGCAGACTCTTTTGCAAATAAAGTTGATGATATTGACGGTAGTTTTTACAAAGAAATCAGAAAAACCCTTGGAATTGGTCTGGATCAATATGTTGAAGTTGACAAACTTGACCCTTCAATTCTAAGGCTGGATATGTTCAGTTCACGTGAATTGACAGACCGTGGTCTTGCATCGTTTTATGGCTATGATTATTTAGGCAATGAGTTATCAAACAGTGTGACATTTAATGACTTTTTTACATCCAAAGATGCAAATGGTAAGCAGTTGTTCCCGGTAGCTCCTTTTAAACCTATATATGCCGCGGGTTATATTCAGGATAAGTTTACTTTTAAGGATATAATTTTCAGAGTAGGGGTGAGAGCCGACATGTATGATATTAATACAAAAGTTCTTAAAGATCAGTATTCACTTTACGAGATCATGACTGCCAAGGAGTTTTATGATAATAACCCTTCTCAAATCAGACCTGGAGCTGTTGGTGATGACTACAAAGTGTACGTAACTCAAAAGGGCTCAAATTCAGTTAGGGCTTTTAGAACCGGTGAACAATGGTATTTCAACAATGGAACTAGAGCAAACGATGGAAATATAATTTTTGGCGGTCAAATTGTAACGCCAAAATACAAGAATGCATTAAATGATATTCGGGATCCAAATTTTGACCCAAATACTTCATTTGAAGACTATAAGAGACAAATAAACTTGATGCCACGTTTGGCATTCTCGTTCCCAATCTCTGAAGATGCCAACTTCTTCGCTCACTATGATATTTTGGTGCAAAGACCTACCTCTAACACGTTGTTTACACCACTTAACTACTACTATTTCGAAGATCCATCAATCAGACCAGGTCAGGTTAATAACCCAAATCTTAAACCTGAAAAAACAATAGATTACGAGGTTGGGTTCCAGCAAAAACTTACAAATGCTACGGCTATCAAAATCTCATCGTACTACAAAGAGATGCGTAACATGATTCAAAGCAGAACTCTTTTATTTATTCCTGCTCCGGTTTCTTCTTACGACACTTATGATAACATTGACTTTGGTACTGTTAAAGGATTTTCTGTTGGTTATGATTACAGAAGGACTGGTAATCTGATGTTAAATGCAAACTATACCCTACAATTTGCTGATGGAACAGGTTCTGATGCAAACTCACAGGCAGGTTTGACTCAGAGAGGAAATATCAGAACACTATTCCCACTAAACTTCGATGAAAGACATTCATTCAATTTGAATGTTGATTGGAGATACGAGTCTGGTAAGAGATATAATGGACCTAAATTCAGAGGTATCCCAATACTTGAAGATTTAGGAATCAACATTGATGCCAGAGCAATTTCAGGAAGACCGTATACACGAAATATCGTTCCAACTCCTCGTGGAGGTTCTGGATTTGCTGGTGCCATTAACGGTGCCCGTTTACCATGGAGATTCTTCTTGAACTTAAAGGTTGACAAAAATATCAACCTAAATCGTTCAGAAAACAGCAAAAAAGATTTGTATCTGAATGTTTATTTCAGAGCTCAAAACATACTTGATTTGAGAACAGTTATTGGAGCATATCCTGTAACAGGTTCTGCAGATGATTCTGGTTATTTAGTTTCACCACGTGGTATTCAGGATATCAATAATATTGCTGTTTCAGGCAGAGATTCTGAAGCATATATTGATTCATTCCAGTGGTATGTACTAAACCCTGATAATTATGCACCACCAAGAAGGCTATACCTCGGTGCATTATTTCAGTTTTAATTGATTATTGATTAATATTTAAAAACTTTTGACATGAAAAAGCTTTGTATTGGTTTGCTCAGCCTCGTAATGTTGTTGACAATTGGAAAAATTGAGGCGAGAGAAAATCCCAATCAAGGAACAGGAGTTGTTGTTTACAAAAAGAAAACCTCTAACAGGGCTGCTTGTAAACCATCAACATCTTCCATTGACCTGAACATCAATAACGTGCGTGCACGATTATTGGGAGGAGGTGATATGTGGTGGGATTTAAATGACCCTAAGTACATTGTACCTAATGTTGAACCCGGAAAAGGGATTCCTGAAGTGTCATCCATATTCGCCGGAGCTGTTTGGCTTGGAGGATTTGATGATGGAGGTAACCTAAAAATGGCAGCACAAACATATCGTTCTGCCGGAAATGACTTCTGGCCCGGCCCACTGACAAGTGGAGGTTTAGTTGAAGAGGCGACTTGTGCTAAATGGGACAGGCACTTTAACGTGTTGGGTTCAAATATCAAATCTCATATTGATAATTTCAAAAAGAGCTTTGATCCTATTAGTGGTGAGTATAAGTACGATCCAAACTTGATACCCGCAGATGTCAAAGGTTGGCCATCAAGAGGTAATCCTTACTTTGAGGAAATAAATGGTTTCGATTTACCAGATGACGATAATGGTCTTGCGGGATTTCACGATGAGGGAACACCGGATTTTGTATATAACCCAAAGGAAGGTGATTACCCTGTTATCGAGATTAGAGGTTGTGAATTGACCAACTATCCGGATCAAATGGTTTTTTGGATCTACAATGACGCAGGTGATGTTCACACGCAAACTCAAGGAGATGCAATCAAAATGGAAGTGCAGGTTCAGGCCTTCGCATATGCATCCAATGATGAGTTAAATGACATGACTTTTTACAGATTCAAACTTATCAACAGAGCAATAGAACCCATAGATAGTACATTCTTTGCTATGTG
Source organism: Saprospiraceae bacterium (assembly GCA_016787375.1). Lineage (GTDB taxonomy): Bacteria > Bacteroidota > Bacteroidia > Chitinophagales > Saprospiraceae > JAEUUM01. The sequence goes on along the minus strand of JAEUUM010000036.1, from coordinate 1,555 downwards.
GACTGACCCTGACTTAGGTTGTGCGAGTGATGATTATATTGGTTGTGATACATCAAGAAGTTTGATGTATATCTACAATCAAGACGCAATAGATGGTGATCCTGGAACTACTTGTAATGGTACACCGACTTACAACGATAAAATACCAATGTTGGGAATAGACTATTTCAGGGGACCAAATGATGAAAATGGTAATGAAATAGGAATGTCATCTTTTATTTATTACAACAATGGTGGAGTTGGAACAAATCCTCCCGGTACAGAGGATCCAAATGGCGCCATTGAGCATTACAGGTATTTGTCAGGTTCGTGGAGAGATGGTACAATTATCAAAAAAGGAGGTTCAGGATATTCTATAGTTGGAACACCAACAAAATATACTTTCCCGGATGATCCAAATGGTCCTGGTTGGAGCATGTGTACTGCAAATTTAGGAATTGGTGACCGAAGAACTCTACAAGCTTCAGGTCCTTTCAGATTAGATCCAGGTAAGAAAAATGAGCTTATTATTGGAGTTGTTTGGGTAGCAAACATACCTCACCCTTGTCCAAACCCTGCAAGATTAACAAATGCAGATGATTTGGCACAAGCATTGTTTGATAATTGCTTTAAAGTAACAGACGGACCCGACGCACCGGATGTTGACTTCATTGAATTAAATAATGAATTGATTATGGTGTTAACCAATGATTCACTTTCATCAAATAATGCTCATGAAGATTATACCGGAGTTGATTTAAGAGCTCCAAAAGGAACTTCTGATACCCTTTACAGATTCGAAGGTTATAAAATCTACCAAGTTTCAGGTTCAGAAGTTACAAATCTCGAATTAAGTGATCCGGACAAAGCCCAGCTAATCGGAATTTATGACCTCAAAAATGGGGTTTCAAAAATATTCAATTGGACAACAGTTGACAAACCTGGTTCAACTACAAATGAAAAATATTGGATTCCTACTCTTAAAACCATCAGTCAGGACAAAGGAATAAAAAGAACATTTAGCATAAAAGAAGATGTTTTTGCAAAAGGCGACAGAAGATTGGTTAACCACAAGCAATATTATTTTAAAGTCGTAGCTTATGCATACAATAATTTTGAGCAATTTGATCCAATAACAGGCCTAGGTCAAAGAACTCCATACCTTGAGGGCAGAAGAATATCTACTGCCGTAGGGATACCAAGACCAATCATTGATGTCGATCAGAATGCTGATTATGGTACACCTGCAGTAATTACGCGAATAGATGGAAATGGTGCAGGAGGAAATGACTTGGCGGTTAGTGACGACCAGAGAATGTTGATGTTCGAACCGAGTTTTAACGGAGAGGTAACTTATATTCCTGGAAGAGGTCCAATTGACGTTAAAATTTATAATCCAATAGACACCAAAAAGGGTGATTTCGTGTTGACATTTGTTGACACAATAATGACAAACAATAAACTAGAACCAGGTACAGGATGGACATTGAAAAAAGTGGATGATCCTGCTTTTGAAGTTCTTTCAGACGAGTCAATTGACAGATTGAATGAGCAAGTAATTTCGAAATATGGCTTT